>JALVEV010000087.1 GCA_027030605.1 Campylobacteraceae bacterium
ATATTTCTCTTCTTTCCTATCTTTTTGGTTTTATTATTTATAGCTATTATGTTCTCTTTTTTACTATCCTCTTTGACTATAGTTATAGTATTAATTTTAGATTTTTTAAGAATTTGTTGAGCTAGATTTTCAATATTTTTATCATCGACTATTTTAAGAACTTTTTGACCTATATGTTCAACAGTTTTTTTATCCCATACTGTGTACTCTTTTGATTGGGGTAGTTTTTTTGAACCTTCAACTATCTCTTTTATTGAGTCATTAATGAGTACTTTTAGTTCAGAATCTAAACAATCATCTATCTCTAAAGGTGTTTTTTTCTCTATTTTGGGTGGTGGTTTAGAAACTATAGAGCCTTTATTATTAATAAATTTCATATATCCTATCCCAAGAAGTTGAAACAAAACAGTGATTAATAGTATATATATTATTCGATTCATCACTTCTCCTTTTAAAAAGTAATAAAAACCAAAACAGACTTTAATTAATAGTACTAGATTAAAGCTTTTATACATATTAATAGATAAAAATATATATAGAAACAACAAGCTATTTGAGAGATTTGGCTATAATTCCAAAAATTTTTTTAAGGGTTATATATGAGAGCATTACTAAGTGTAAGTGACAAGAGTGGTATTGTTGAGTTCGCACAAGGACTAGAGAAGATGGGTTGGGAGATTATCTCAACAGGTGGAACATTTAAAAAACTCTCCGAAGCAGGTATAAAGGTTATAGAGATAGATGAGGTAACAAAATTTCCAGAGTGTTTTGAGGGACGAGTAAAGACACTTAACCCTTATGTTCATGGTGGAATTTTACATAAACGTGGTGATGAAGCACATGTAGCACAAGCAAAAGAGTTAGGAGTAGAGGGGATAGACCTTGTTTGTGTTAATCTCTACCCATTTAAAGAGACAATTGAGCGTACAGAAGATTTTGATGAGATTATTGAAAATATAGATATTGGTGGTCCAACCATGGTGCGTTCGGCTGCAAAGAATTTTAATGATGTTCTTATTGTTACAGATAGTAATGATTATGGCTTGGTACTTGAGGCTTTAGAGAAAAGAGAGGATAGTTTAGAGTTTAGAAGAGGCTTAATGATAAAAGCTTTTGAGCATACTGCCTCTTATGACTCTATGATTGCTAACTATATGAATAAGCGTTTTAACAGTGGTTTTGGAGAGTATCAATTTATTACGGGTAAAAAGGTTTTCCAAACTCGTTATGGAGAGAACCCTCACCAAGATGGTGCATTGTATGAGTTTGATAACCACTTTAGCCAAAACTTTAAGCAACTCAAAGGTGAAGCCTCATTTAACAATATTAATGATGTCAATGGTGCATTAAAGATTGCTACTAGCTTTGGAGATGCAAATGCTGTATGTATAGTTAAACATGGAAACCCTTGTGGATTTGCTCTTAAAGATACTCTACTTGATTCTTATACAGAGGCATTAAAGTGTGACCCTGTATCAGCTTTTGGTGGTGTAGTGGCTGTTAATGGTATAGTAGACAAAGAACTTGCTACTAAGATGAATGAGATTTTCTTAGAGGTAGTAATGGCAGCTGACTTTACAGAGGAGGCATTAGAGGTATTTGAGAAGAAAAAGCGTCTTAAACTCTTCTCTCAAGGTGGTAAAAAACTTGTAATGTCAAAAGATAGCCACGACTTTAAACATGTAGATGGTGGATTTGTCTACCAAAACTCAGACTGCATTTGTGACAATGAGGTTCATAACGCCCACCAGAAATCTAAACTATCAGCAACTGAGCAAGAGATGAAAGATTTGGAGATTGCATGGAAGGTAGCAGGACTTACTAAGTCAAACTGTGTTGTTTATGTAAAAGACTCTGCAATGGTAGCTGTTGGTATGGGAATGACAAGTCGTGTAGATGCAGCTCAGTGTGCCTTGAAAAAAGCAAAAGAGATGGGCTTAGATGTTAGTGGTGCTGCGATGGCATCTGAAGCATTTTTTCCATTTAGAGATAGCATAGATGCAGCAGCTGCAGCTGGAGTAAAAGCAATTATTGAACCAGGTGGAAGTATTAGAGATGATGAGGTAATTGAGGCTGCTAATGAGCATGGAATTGCTCTTTACTTTACAACAGTAAGACACTTTTTACATTAGGATTTTACAAATTATTCACGATTATTTGTTAGTATCTGATAAAGAGAACTAAACAAGGATATAGATATATGAAAAAAAGTGTGTTTGGGTTATTATTTTTTGCTACTTTTATAGTGGCAGAGGTGATAAATTTACCTGTAACAGTTGATTTTGTAAAATCAAATAAGATGAAAATAATAGATATTAGAACAGAAAGTGAATGGAGAGAGATGGGTGTTATTCATAATGCTCATCTGTTGACTTTTTTTGATGAAGAGTCACACTATAATATAAAAAAATTTACAAAAAAACTTGACCAAATTATTGATAAAGATGAACAGTTTGCTATTATTTGTAATACAGCTAGTCGTACTAAGTTAGTATCAAATTTATTAGGAAATAAGCTTAATTATCATGTTGTTAATCTTCTTGGTGGTATGGAGAAGTTAATAAAAGATGGTTATAAAGTAGAGTTCTATCCTAGAGAGGAAGCTACTGTTAAGAGTATGGAGCTAAACTCCACTACTCAAAATCCTCTTAATGCTACACCTAAATAGAGTGCTGTTAATCCTAATATAATATTGATAGGAAGTAGAATATTTGGAATATATTTTACTTGCTCTTTTGCTTGGGCAAACTCTCTTTGTTTAAATAGTTTTTCTGCTTGATGACGTTTTATATAGATAAAGATAAAGATAATAGTCATAAGTGTCCATATTCCCTCTTTGATTAATACTATTGTATAGAGTTCTGTCTCTTTTAATCCTTCACCAATGGCTAAAAGAACAGCCGTAACAATAAGAGCTATAATCATAGGAATTACCATATTTAAAAGCCGTTTCATAATCTCTAAGGTTTTTCCCAGTTTAATTTGAGGACTCTCTATGGTTTGTAGACTGGGGTGAACCGTAACTCTAATAGCAATCATTCCTCCTATCCATACTATGGCTGAAAGAACATGAATAAAGACAATAAGTGAAGCATATTGATTAAAAATCTCTTGCATAATTTTCTCCTTTATAAAGTAAATGCTTGTTGCATATGGGGTTTAATTTCATCAAAACTATATTGATGATTGGTAAAGTACTCAAAGGCTATTATACCTTGATAGAGTAACATATCACTTCCATCTTTTGTTGGTCTATTTTGCTCTTTTGCAAATTTTAAAAAGGGAGTCTCTTTTCCATAGATAACGTCTATACACGCTTTTGAAGATGGAACAACCTCTTCTAAAATCTCAATAGGGCAAGGAAGAGAGTCATCTTCTAATCCTGCTGAGGTCATATTGACTACTAAATCAAATGGCTCACTTATCTCAAACTCCTTAAATGTAAATGTTTCAAAACCCATCTGTTTATATCTCTCTAATCGAAGAGGGCTACGGTTTAAGAGAGTCACTTCATAACCTGCATCTCTCAATATTATAGATGTGGCTTGTGCTGTTCCTCCCGCACCTAAAAATAGAACTCTTTTAATATCTTCAAACTCTGAGATTGCTTTTAAAAATCCAGGTGCATCGGTATTGTAACCATATAGCTTTCCATCTCTGTTGACAATAGTGTTAACAGCTCCTACTTTTTTAGCAAAGGAGTCAA
>JALVEV010000088.1 GCA_027030605.1 Campylobacteraceae bacterium
GTAGAAAAAGATTTTTTTAGTTCTGATAAAAGTAGAGAAAAAATACTCATAGTTACTCAAACAGCAGGTGATGCATCGTTGAGATATGGTCTTGGAGATAGATTTACAACAAAACAGATGATAGATGATGCTATTGATGAAAATCCTAATGCATCTGTGTATATTAAGATACATCCTGATGTACTTGCAGGTAAAAAGAGGTCAGATATTGAGCTTGATTCGATTCCAAAAGGGTGTACAGTTATTGCAGAAGATTTTAATCCAATCTCTCTACTAAAATATTTTACTAAAGTCTATACGAAAACGTCAGGCATGGGAATGGAAGCACTTATTTTAGGCTTAGATGTTGTCTGCTACGGAGTGCCTTATTATGCAGGGTGGGGGTTAACAATTGACAAGCAAGATTGTAGTAGGCGACAGAGAAAATTGACTCTTGAAGAGATTTTTGCTGGGGCATATATACTTTATACTAACTATTATAATCCTTATAGTCAAAAAAAATCAGATATTATCGATACTATTAATACTATAGTAAAATATAGAACTATAATGCTACAGAATAGTTACGAACTCTTTTTCTTTGGATTTTCAAGATGGAAACGTAAAAATGTGCAACTCTTTTTCCCTTCTTTTAATCAAAAGAAGATAATTTTTTGTTCAACATTGAAGGAGGCTCAAAAGAAAGGGCTAAATAGTCAAAGTAAAATTTATATTTGGGGTAAAAAGCCATTTTTAGAAGTAGAAAACTATGCTAAAGAGCAAAATATATCTCTATTGAGAGTTGAAGATGGTTTTGTACGTTCGGTCTCTTTAGGCTCTGACTTAACAAAAGCATACTCTTTAGTGGTGGACAGTCGGGGAATTTATTTTGACCCAACACAAGAGAGTGATTTAGAATATTTACTCAATAATTATGAGTTTGATAAAGAGATAATTGAACGCTCAAAAAGATTACAAAACTATTTAGTTACGAATAAAATTTCAAAATATAACAATGCAAAAGATAAAAAAATAGATTTACCCAATTTAAAAAAGTCTCAAACAATAGTTTTAGTACCAGGTCAGGTATCGGATGATGCTTCTATTGTCTATGGAGCGAAGGGTATGAGTAACTTAGAGCTGCTTATAAAAACACGAGAAGCTCTACCTAATGCCTATATTATCTATAAGCCTCATCCTGATGTATTGGCAGGAAATAGAAAAGGGCATATAGAGAGTAGTGTAGCTAGACAATATGTTGATACTATCATTAGTAATGTAAGTTTAGATTCAGTTTTAGAGTTAGTTGATGAAGTACATACCATAACCTCTTTAGTAGGACTTGAAGCATTAATTAGAGGGAAAAAAGTACATACCTATGGATTACCTTTTTATGCAGGATGGGGACTCACACAAGATATTAAGCTCTCTTCGCGACGTGTGAAAAAACGAACCATTGATGAATTGGTTGCTGCAACGTTTATCTTGTATCCTCGTTATATTAACCCTAAAACTAAACTCTTTTGTGAAGTAGAAGATTTATTAAAAGAGATAGATAAAGAGAAAAGTTGCTACAATCACAATATAAGTTATAAGATGTTTATAGATATTAGAAATCTATTTTTTCGAAAGATACAATTAATTATTAGAACTATTTTAAAATAAAAGGACACGGTTGTTACAAAGAAGTTCATTCCAAATTTTTTTAGCTGTTCAAAAAGCTCTGTTTCTTCGAGAGCTTTCAATGCGATTTTCGGTGAGCAAAACGGGTCTTTTTTGGACTTTTTTTGAACCTTTTATTCAAGTATTTGTAATGGTTTTAATTAAAGTAGTACTGTTTGGAAGAGAAAGTGAGAATTTTGACTTTGCGGTATTTTTAGCTTTGAATTTTATAGCATTTAATCTTTTCAAACATATTATAATAAAATCAATGGGTGCTTTTACGGCAAATAAAGCACTTTTTGTCTATAAACAAGTAAAACCAATAGATACCATTATAGCAAGAACAATGGTTGAAGTTTTTATAACAGGGGTTATTATTGTCTTTTTTTTATTTATAGGAGTCTACTTTAACTTTAATCTTACTGTTAAAAATTTACCAATGGTTGCATTAGGTTTTCTCTTGTTAATAGCTTTTGCTATCTCTTTAGGTGTTTTTTTGGCTGTTGCTAATAGGTTCTACTCTAGTATAGGGAAAACTATTAGTATCTTAATGACATTTATGATGTTTAGCTCAGCACTATTTTATACAGTAGAGATGCTTCCTTTTGCATTGCAGAGTCTAATCCTATATAATCCTTTAGTTCATTTTATAGAGATGATACATGGTTTTTATTTTTATGCTTTAGATGATAAATTTGTTAATTATAACTATATGTTACTATGGATATTAATACCTTTATATTTAGGTTTATGGCTCTATAAAAAATTAGAAGAGAGGATTATATCTTTATGATTGAGCTTAGAAATGTAACAAAATATTTTAGGACTAAACAGGGTAAAAATTATATCTTAAAAGATATGAGTATAACTATCCCCTCCAATATCAATATAGGAATTTTAGGAAGAAATGGTACAGGTAAATCAACTCTTATGCGTATGTTAGGGCATATTGAGTTTCCTAATAAAGGTACAATTTATTCAAATCATACCTTCTCATGGCCTCTAGGTTTAGGAGGTGGATTTGTTGGGAGTATGACAGGAAAAGCAAATGTTAAGTTTGTTTGTAGACTCTATGGTTGTAGCCAAAAAGAGATGAAAAGAGTTATTGAGTATACAAAAGAGTTTTCAGAGTTAGGAAACTATTATGATATGCCTATAAAAACATACTCTTCAGGAATGAAAAGTCGTCTCTCTTTTGGGTTAAGTTTAGCGTTTGATTTTGATTATATGTTGATTGATGAAACCCTTTCAGTAGGAGATGCACGTTTTAAGAAAAAATCAAAAGAGGCATTACTTGAAAAAATTAAAGATTGTAATATTCTTTTGGTGAGTCATGATATGAAAACATTAAAAGAGTTATGTAATGCAGGTATTGTTTTAGATAATGGCAAAATGACCTATTTTGAAAATATAGAGGATGCAATAGATGAATATGAAGAGATTAATAAAAAGGCTAGTTAAATGAAGGTATATATAATATTTCTTTTTTATGTTATAGTATTTGGAGGTTGTTCCTCTTTAGTGTTAAAAGAGAAGAGTTCAACTAGAAGACCACTCTCCTGTGAAGAGAAGGCAAAACCTAAAAGTTTACTCTATCTTGAACAGCAGTATCGTTGTACAACTCAAATAGAGGAAAAATAGTATGGTTTTTTTTAAATATCTATTAAAAATATTTTTTCTTTTACTATTGATTGTTGCTACCTATTATATTATAGAGATAGAAAGTGAAAAATATGAGTCTAAAGCCATTGTTATGGTAAAAGATTTAGCTCAAAAGCCAAATAACTCATCGCCATTAGGTTCTCTTCTTTCTGGAAATTCATCTGAAATGAAAGATGCAAAGCTTCTAGAGGTTTATATTAAATCTTATGATATGTATGACTATTTAGATAAAGAGTATAATTTAAGTAACTACTATACAAGTAAGAAAATAGACCCACTTAATCGTCTATTTTATATAGATTATAATATTCCTTTTCAGATGAATAGAGAGAATTTACTTGAACATTATCGAGCTGATTTGACTATTGTATA
>JALVEV010000089.1 GCA_027030605.1 Campylobacteraceae bacterium
TAATCCTACACAAGGAGTCCTCCTCTTGGCTGCAAAAGACATCAACAAAAGATTAGAAGAGATATTTAAAAGTTGTAAAAAAGGTGACCTTATTACTTTTGAAAATTTGGCAAAAGAGTTTGAAAAACAACCAACTCTTGTTCAGTCTCGTAAAATACTTAAGCTCTCAAAAACTCATAAAATTGATTTGGTAACCTCTTCGGAGTATGCAAAATTTCTCTCAACCTCTGAAAAGGAAAAGCGTGATTTAGCACGACAGCGAAGTGCAGAATCAGGAGAAGATGAGGGGTTTGATTTCTTAAAAGAGAAAGAGCTTCTTGAGTGGAGCCGTTCAGACTCACCTGTGCGTATGTATCTACGTGAAATGGGTAAGATTCCTCTACTTACTAAAGAGGAAGAGATTTTTCTAAGTAGAGAGATTGAGGCTGGGGAAGATATTATTTTAGATGCTATCTGTTCTGTTCCTTACCTCATTGACTACATCTTAAACTATAAAGAGCCTCTTTTAAATCGTGAACGACGTGTTAAAGAGTTATTTAAAAGTTTTGAAGATGAAAAAGAGACAGATGATGAGAAAGAGGATGCTGTTGAAAAGACAGAAGCCCAAGAAGCAGAAAGAAAGGTTAAGGGTGCAGATAAGCGAGTAAAGCAGGTTGTCTCCTCTTTTAAAGCCTTAGATAAAGCAAAAAAAGAGTGGATGAAAGCTCGTGATGAGCTTGACGCTCTTTTAGAAAGTGGTTGTGAAGATGAAGAGAAGATTCTTCATGAACAGATGAAAGTTGCTTTTAAAAAACAGCAGTTAAAGCTAGCACTTATTGACCTTGGGCCGACATCTAAGCTTATTAATGAGCTTGTAAAAGCAATGGAGACTGCACTTAAGAGCGATGATGGTTTTGAGAAAGAGTTAAAAAGGTTAGAGTATAAACTTCCACTCTTTAATGAAGCCCTCAAAGAGAACCATGCAAAAATCTTAGATAACATTCTTGAAATGGATAAAGAGGACATTACTGATGCTGTTCCCGAAACAACTATGGTAAGTACTTATGTTGAGATTAAAAAGCTTTATGAGACACGAGAGGCGAGTAAAGACAGCTTTGACCTTGATCCTGAAAAACTAGCAGAGATTTTAGGTCAAATTCGTAGAGGTAAAGCACGTTCTGAAGCTGCTAAAACAAGAATGGCAAAGTCTAACTTACGTCTAGTTGTCTCTATTGCTAAACGTTACACTAACCGTGGTTTACCGTTCCTTGACTTGATTCAAGAGGGTAATATAGGTTTAATGAAAGCTGTTGATAAGTTTGAGTATCAAAAAGGGTATAAGTTCTCAACCTATGCTACTTGGTGGATTCGACAGGCTATCTCAAGAGCTATTGCTGACCAAGCTCGTACTATTCGTATTCCTATTCATATGATTGAGACCATTAACCGAATCAATAAGATTATCCGTAAAGGTCTTCAAGAGCAGGGGAAAGAGCCAGATTTAGATACAATTGCTAAAGAGGTAGGACTTTCAGTCGATAAAGTTAAAAATGTTATTAAGATTACCAAGGAGCCAGTTAGTCTTGAAACACCAGTTGGTGATGAGGACGATGGACGATTTGGTGACTTTATTGAAGATAAAACTACATTAAGCCCTTCAGATGCTGTTCTTAATGATGACTTGAATAATCAAATTGATGAGGTTCTTGACCAGTTAAATGAGCGTGAAAAAGCTGTTATACGAATGCGTTTTGGTCTTCTTGAAGATGAGAGTGACAGAACACTTGAAGAGATTGGTAAAGAGCTTAGAGTAACACGTGAGCGTGTACGACAGATTGAGTCTTCTGCGATTAAAAAGTTAAAACACCCAAGAGTTGGGCGTAAACTTAAAAACTATATAGAGGGGTAGCTTAACCCTCTATTTTTTAAACCACCCTTTAACTTTTTCAAATACATTTTCAAATTTAGAGGTGTGTGGTTTGCTCTCTACTCCAAAACTCTCTTGAAGCTTTCTTAGTAATCCTTTTTGCTCATCATTAAGATGTTTCGGATAGATAATTTTCACTTGTGCAATAAGCTTTCCTCGTCCACCTCCATGAACATCTTCTATTCCTTCTCCTCTAAAGATAAACTGCTCTTTATCTTTTGTTCCTCGCTTTAACTCAAGTTCAAGCTCTCCATCAAGTGATGGAATAGTAATCGTCTCACCCAACACAGCTTGTGTAAAGAAGACAGGTACTTCAATATAGATGTTAGAGCCATCTCGTATAAAGTGTTCATCTTCGGCAACATTAAAGGTTAAGTAGAGGTCTCCACGTTGTCCATTTTGGGCTTGGTTTCCATAACCTTGAGCTCGTAGACGGTTTCCTGTATCTACACCAGCAGGAATATTTATGGTAATGGTATCTGGCTCTTCATGATAACCTCTTCCTGAACAAGCACCACATTTAGTAGATATTTTTTGACCCTCTCCATGACACTTAGGACAGGTTTGAGCAAACGACATAAATCCTTGTTTCATAACTACTTGACCCTGTCCATTACAGTAGTCACAACTCTCTAGTTTTCCATTTTCAGCACCTGTTCCTTGACACTCATCACACGGAACTTTATATTTAATTTCTATCTTCTTTTCGCAACCAAAGACAGCTTCATTAAACTTAAGAGGAAGTTCAATTTCAAAATCTAAGTTATATTTCTGGTTGGCTTGTCGTCTCTGTCTACGACCTCCACCAAAACCTCCACCAAACATAGAGTTAAACATATCCATAATGTCATCCATGTTTTGAGAGCTAAAACCACCTCCACCCATACCACGACCCTCAAGACCAGCTTTTCCATACTGGTCATAAATGGCACGTTTTTGGTCATCTTTCAGTACTTCATAGGCTTCACTAAGAAGTTTAAACTTCTCCTCTGCCTCTTTATTATTAGGGTTTCGGTCTGGATGGTACTTCATGGCAAGTTTACGATATGATTTTTTTAGTTCAGAGCTACTACATGTTCTGCTCACTTCTAAAATCTCATAATAGTCTATTTCTGTCATTGTATCTCCAAATATTAATATCAACCTAAGTTCATGGGTCGAATTCTATCATATTTTTGGTATAATCGCGAATAAATATAAATATTAAGATTCTAGGAGCATATTTATGGTGAAACATATTGTAATGTTCGATTTTAAAGATGAAAATAAGCAAGAGAATCTATTAAAAGCGAAGAGAATGTTAGAAGCTTTGGTCGATACTGTTCCTTCACTCAAAAGTATGGAAGTTGGGTTAAATTTTTCAGAAGAAGAGAGAGCAATGGATTTGAGTATTATTACTACCTTTGATGACAAAGAGGGGTTAGCGTTGTATGCTAATCATCCTGAACATTTAGAGGTAGTAGATTTTATTAAAACGGTTGTCTCTCAATCAAAAGTTTCCGACTATATTGTGTAGATAATGAAAAAATATAAAATAGAGGCGTTTGAAAACTTGGTTTCTGCTTTTCAAGGGTTACCAAGTATTGGTAAAAAGTCTGCTATACGTATGGCATATAATATTGTTATGGAAGATAGTTTTGCAGGGATGAAACTGGCTCATGCCATAGAGGAGGGAGTAAACTCGATTAGACGTTGTAAAAAGTGTCATAATATGAGTGAAGATGAACTCTGTTTTATCTGCTCTGATGAGTTTAGAGATAGTTCAACG
>JALVEV010000090.1 GCA_027030605.1 Campylobacteraceae bacterium
ATAATTTCAAGAATTTTTGTAGAATTATTTTTTATTGCAATGAAGAGTTCTTCTTCATTTACTTTTTTATTTTCAACAGAAATATTAAACCTATAAGATAAACTATCAGATAATCCAAACCTTTCTAAATCATGCCAAAAATTTCTAAGTAACTTTCTTAGTTGATAAAGAGCTAAGATATTAGAGATAGATTCACTAACAGTGCCTCCTATATTATTTTGAGAATCACATAGTTTTTCTAAACCTATCCATAATGATAAAAATTTTTGAGAATCATATTGTGCATCTAAATACATACCATAAAAGTGCATAATATTTTGTAATGAACTTTCTATTTCTTTTGATTTACAATTTTTAATATATTTTAATTGTATAGTTATTTCTTCCTCTCTAAAATCTAAATTTTTTCTATAATTCAAATATTTTTCTTTCTGTAACAATAGAGTTTTATGTCTCTCTTTTAACAAAACATTACCATCTATACTATTTAAATTAAACGATATATTAGGAGAGTTATATCTAATTACATTTAGTAACCTAAGCAGACGATTTTTAGCTATTTTTTGAACAGCATTTGGGTCTGAAGCTTCGACATCTGTTACAATGGCAAAAATCTTATTGTTTGACTTTTCTAAAAATGATATTTGTTTTTCAATCTTTTCAATATCACTTTCTATTTTATCACCATTTTTAAAAAGATATATAAATGCTATAATATCATCTTTAATTTGGAGTTTATTTTTTATCCTTTTGATTTTATGCAGAAGCTCTTGATTAGAAAGATTTAAAATTTTTATTTCCCAATTTTTTTCGATATTTAATTGTGTGAATTCTCTTAGTTCATTCTCTGTGAGTTGCTCTGAATTTTTACATTTATTCTGATATACCTTTAACTTTATAGGTCTAAAAATATTAAAAAAATATATTAATTCTTCTCTTGAATAGGTAGATAAAGATAAATCAATAGCATTTAAAATAATTTTTTTATTTAAATTTCCATTAACTTCTTCTACTAAAAAATTTTCGTTTTTATATTCACCTTTTTTCAATTTTTTTAAAAAGTTTTTTAAATCTAAAATATCTTTGCTTAAATCTTCAATAATTTCTAAAATATGCTCATCATCATTTTGTATAAATTTTACTCCTATATCACTACTATTAAGTGATAAAATGTCTTTTTTTAATGTAATTTTAAAATAAACATCCCATTTTTCTTTTTCTCTAAAAAAATTTGAAAAAAGATAATTTAACTTATATTGAAAATTACCTTTTACAAAATGATTGTTTTTTATAAAAATAGAGGGTCGAGTCTGTAGATAATACCATGAAAACTTTCTCTTTAATAATCCTGCTATAAAAATTTTAGTTAAAAACTCAATTTTATCAAACTCTTCTATTCCATTATCTAGTTTACTTAATATTTTATACAATTTATAAAGGATACTTGAAAAATATTTATCTTCGTCAATTTGAATATTTGAAATTTCTTCAATTAAATTCCATTCAATATTATCATTGGAATCTAACAAATTTTGTATCATTGGATAAGTCTCTTTCATTACAAAATCCCTTTTTATTCCAATATTTGATTTTTTCATCTCCTCTATTTGTCTTACTCTTTGACCTTTGTATTTATTAGGTATATAAGTTTGTTGATATTCATCTATAATCCAATATAAATTGGTTAATGGAACCGAGTATGATTCTATTGTATATATATTTAATAACTCTTCCCAAAGTTCTAACCAAAAAAATTGATGATTATATGATTTGATTTTATTTTTTATTTTTATCATTTTTTCCCTTGATTATTTTTTTACAAATCTGTATAATAATAACATATAAAGTGATGACCTTTCTTGATTTAAAGAAAGTTCAGAACAAAAAAGTTTAGCTCATTAGAGTTTTAGGCTTGACAGTATATACATAATTTTTTATTATGGAGGTAACTATATTTTTATAGTTATCTCTTCTTTCTTTTTTAATTATTCTCATAAACTTTTTATTTTTTTCTGTATTAAGGTTAATAGATATATAATACTCTCTAATAAATAATTATATTTATTAAATAAAATATATTAGGATAAATAATGAATAATAGAAGCATAAAAGATGAAGCATTTGTTAGTCATGCATTAGATATAGCAATATCTAGTGATGGTCGATGGATTGCAAATCAAGCACAATTTAATGGAAAAGAAGAGGATATATTAGAAGAAAGTGTAAAAAGTGCACTAGTAACAGCAACTGCAATTTATGTACAAAAACATAAATTAGATGAATCTTGTATTAATGAAGCATTAAAAATTAAAACTGTTGGTATGGCAAGAGAATTTATTGATAAATATCATAATAAAACTATTGAAAATTAACAAAAGATATCTTCTTTATTCTATCAAGAGCAGAGAGATTAACTCTCTCCTCTTGCAGAAGTGAGACCTTATTGTTATTTAAAAATATATCCTCTTTGGCTTGATGGTTAAAGTCATCATTTATAAGCTTCTCTACTTCGGAACTTTGCTCTTTGATTTCAGATTTTTGTCGCTCTAGTGCCAACTCTTTTAGATGGACTTTTTTCTCTACCTCTTCGGCTGAAAGGTGTATGAGTTTAGGTATATCTAACTGCTTCTCCAAGTCACCCAAGATAGGCTCTAACTCACCTATGGAGTTTTCAAAGATACCAAGTTTAGTGTAGAGTCGGTTGTAGATACGGTCTTCTATTGAGCCTACAATACAGAGATTAAAGATGTGAAGCTTGTCAAACTTTTGTCCTATACGGTCAATTCTTCCTATTCTCTGCTCAACACGCATAGGATTCCAAGGTAGGTCGTAGTTGATGACCACATTACAAAACTGCATATCTAGCCCCTCACTACCCACCTCAGAAGTAAGCAAAATGTCAAACTCTCCTCTTTTAAAGGCTTTGATTTTCTCAAATCGCTCCTCTGTACTAAAGTCACCGTGAATTTTACCAACTTTGTAGCCCAAGTTTTGCAGTTTTGGTTCAAGATAGTCAAGTGTTTTTTTGAAAAAAGAGAAAACTATTTTTTGTTTGATATTTTGAGCATCTAAATCTTTTAAAATCTCTTCAAAACTTAAAAACTTTGAGTCATATTCACCTATCTGATTGCCTTTGTAGATAATATCATCAAGATAACCCATCGCCTCACTCTCAATGTTAAAATCATCATAATCTTCATCAAGGTCATCTAAATCGGAAACAAGAAGTCTCCCACTCTTTTTAAGCTTTTTAAAACTCTCCAACGAAGCCAACATAGATGAACTAACCATTCGTTCAGGCATAATGGTTATGAAACCTT
>JALVEV010000091.1 GCA_027030605.1 Campylobacteraceae bacterium
GTGTTCCAACTATTAAAGGTAGTTTTGTACTACTTGAAGCTTTTGTTTTGGTTATAAAGTCATCACTACTACTGCCTATAGTCAATGTTGTATGTAGTTGGGTATTGTACTCATTAGAAGAGAGGTGTCCTACTCGTACTATATCACCATTTTTAACTGTAGTTACATTGTTGTTACCATTAACTGTAAAACCACTATGTGATGGTTGTCCATTATAGCCACTACTACTAATAGCTACACTTTCTCCATTGGCTAACCAATCTACAGTAATAAAGGTGTCATAATACTTATTGATTTCAACTCCATAATAGTCTTTTAATCTAAATAGTTTTGTTGGGCTTTTATCTAAAACATGAATATTAAAGCTAAAGGTATCACTACCACTCTCATTTGTTGCTGTTATTTGAATATTTGAGTATGTACCATTCTGTTCAAGAGAAGGAGTTCCACTCAACTCTCCTGAAGTAGTATTAAAATCTGCCCAAATAGGTTTATTGACTATGCTCCAACTTTGAACTTGACCTCCTGCATTGTTAGGTGTAAAGCTATAATGTAGATACTCATGTTCTGCTCTTGATTTAAAGCTTACTACTTGATTTTGCTCTCCACTTAGCTGAGGTTTTACTGGAGTAGGATTTACTACAATGGAGAAGATAACAGAACTAGACAATCCTTGGCTATCTGTTGCTGTTAAATTTATATCTTGATAGCTACCAAATGCTACTGTTCCTGTTATCTGACCTGTTGTTATGTTTATCTGCATCCAAGATGGTGCATTTTGCAAAGAGAATGTTACATTAGAGTCATCTATAACTCTTGGAGTAAAACTTATATAGTCTCCTACTTTAACATTAGAGAAAGATGGTGTAGTTTGAAACAGAGGTGCTTTGTTTGTTGTAACAGAGAAACTAAAAGATTTATTTTTAAAGTTTAAAAACATAGTATCTGTATGACCCTGTGGTGTTGAACTAGCTATATAAATACGAAACCTAATGGTATCTCCATTTTTTAGCTTTATCCTTCCTGGATGTTCAAACGGTCCATTGTTTTTGCTATAAAAGGCATATCCACTAGGTCCAACAACTAAAGCATCTACTTCAACACCTTGAGATAATCCAGATATTGTAACTGTATTTGAGAAGTAAGTTCCATTTGAGTTTACATTTGTAAGATTTCCAAAATCTATATCATCTGGAGTTTGGACTATTTTATGTGTCAAAACTTTAAAAGTTGCAAAACTTTTATAGTCACTATCTCCATTATCATAGTAAAGAATTGTTGCACTATGAGTTGTAGCACTATTGTTAATATCTAAAATTTTTACCTTTAAAATATCTCCTGCTTTTACTCCTGTTATAGCCCCATCTGTCCAATTTGCACCATCTATTTTTATTAGAGTGTTTCTATTAGCTGGTTTTATTTTTATTCTACTACTATTTGATATACCTGTTATAGCTACTCCATCACTCTCTACACTTACATTTGCCCCATCTGCGACACCTACTCTTTTTGTAGGAAACTCAAAACTAGTTGGAGTATAGTCTATAAGAGCAGGATTTGCTTTTGTTATGGTTTCAAATCTAGTTAAATAACTACCAAGTTTTATAGTAGTAACTTTTTTTGTCTCGAAACTATTTGCTGATATTTGTCTAAATCTTACTTTTATTCCTCTTGATGCACTATCTATTTTACTATACCAACTACTATCTCCCTCAACTTGAACCTCTCCATTTTGTACAATCAAAGGTAAGTCACCTTCAAATCCATCTAATTTAAAAAACTCTGTCATATAAGTTCTATTTAACTCAACATTATATTTAGGTTGAGGAGTAAATGGAATAGGAGTTATATCTCTTGCCCTAGTAAAAACTTCAAACTCTCCACTAACTCCTCCTATATTTAAGATTGCCTTTTTTGAAGAAGAGAATTGACTTGAAGCTGTTACTTTAACTACTATTTTATCTCCATTTGTTACACGAGAAGTTGTACTATTTTTATTTACACCATTTAGACTATATGTTCCTCCCGTAATATTTACATCAACAAAAACATTTTCAGATAATCCACTAACAACTATTTCATTACTCTGAACAGTAGCTGATGGCTCTACATTTATCTTTTTACCTAGATTAAAACTATTTGGAGTTGTATCTTCTACTAAAGAGTTTGGATTTGCTTTTGTTGTAGTGCTAAAGTAGAAACTTCTACCATTTACTTTTAAAGTAGCCGTTTTTTTTGTACTATAATCAGACGATGCTATGGTTATAAGCTCTATAGTTGTTCCAGATGGAAGATTACGAGTAGTACTTGGATGAAGTATAGAAGTACCATTTATCATAGCATTTGCATTTACGACTTCTACAGTAACCTCTCCTTCAAATCCTAAAAGTGTAACTATATTGGAGTTTACTTGCGAACTTGGCTCAACATCAAATTTATCTATAAACTCTAACTCAAAATCAATAGGAAGCACCCCTTGCAACATCTGGTCAATATGGGTTGCAACATCTGAACCTACCTCAGAGTCTATATTTGTTGCTACTTCTGAAAGATTTATAGTTTTTACTTTATCTTTTATATCTTGAACTCCAACCTCTCCTTTTCCCTCTAAATCCCCATCTTTAGCATCATCTACTATATCTTCAAGTACTTTTTTAGGATTTTGAGTCGATAGAAGGGCTGCTGAGATTTGTAGAAGTTTTGCATTATCTGCTCTATCGGTTTTAGTCATGTCTAAACTTTCAGGACCTTTACCATTTGATAAATCAAGATTAAACATATCTTTTATAAGAGAGTTTGCTAAAGCATAAGCCTCATCAAAACTTTTGCCCTCTTTTAGAAGTTGTATAATTCTAGCAGATGTAATTTGAGTTAAAACATTTGCATTTACTCCTCCTTCTATTTTTCTTGTTCCACCTTTTATAACAACAGAGAGATTTCCATCGCTCCTATACTCTCCTGTAACCTCATCAAAGTAACTACCTGTTACTACTATTTGTGTAGGATTTGTCCAAGGTAGGGAGCTAAATGTAAAGTTTCCTTTATTATCAGATGTAGTTGTTTGAACTACTCTACCACTTCTAACACCATCTACAAGTTCATAAGCCTTGACAGTAGCTCCTTGGGTAAAAGGTCCTTTTTGTGCAAGACCTGAAATAGTATATTCAGAAGAGATATTATCGTTAAGATTAGAAGTTGAAGCAGAGTCAGAACATCCAGCATAGAAGAGAAAGAGGAGTCCACTTAAAAAAATAGGAAAAAAAGAAGATTTTTTTATTTTAATACCATACATAATGTTTCCTTATTATAAATTTTATATTAATATATTTATAGTATAAAACATTAGCATTACAAAAGTGTTACAAAATATGATTTTTTAAAAATATTTTTTAATATTATTAAATAGTACTAAATTTTAAAAATATACCCTTCAGAAGAGTAAGTATCTATAAATCTATGCTTTAACTTAGCACGTAAACGGCTAATTAGAGTTCTTCTTCTATTGGAGCTACTTGGTTTATCTGGCCATAGCTCATACTCCATGGTCATAAATGAGATAAATCTATTTTTATTATTTAAAAAAAACACTAAAAGCTCTCTCTCTTTTTTAGTTAAATGAACCTCTTCTCCACAACAGATAAGTTGAAGATTTTTTGAATTGAAACTAAATTCATGGTCTAAAACTATATCACCAATCTCTCTATCTGTTTTAGACTCTAAAGATTTTAAACCTATTTTAACAGCAGCAAAAAGCTCTTGACGATTAAATGGCTTCATTAAGTAGGCAGTAGGGTTAACCTTAATAGCTCTCTCAATAGTCTCTTCATCTATATGAGCTGTTAAAAATATAATAGGAACATTTTTCTCTTTTTTAATTTTTATAGAAGCATCAATTCCATCACCCTCCATAAGATAAATGTCCATCAATATTAAATTTACTTCATTTTCTATAGCTGTATTGTAGGCATCATTAGCAGTAGTGCAGATACCTATAACTTCATAACCTAAATTAAGAAGGTAACTCTCTATCTCCATGGCAACAATAGCCTCATCTTCAACTATTAATATTTTTGCACTCATAGGCTAAACCTTATTGTATATTGTGTTAAATTTTTAGTTATCATCTCTATCTCTCCTTTTAACTGCTGTATTACTAAAGAGTGTATCAGTTTTAGTCCAAGTGATTTGTTCTTTTTATCATAAATGAACCCCTCTCCATTGTCTCTTACAACCAATACAAACTTCCCATCTCTCTCATTTAAAGAGATAAAAATTTCTCCTTTTTCTCCATTAAATGCATACTTATAAGCATTTGTTACCAACTCATTAATAATAATACCAATATATATTGACTCTCGTAAAGGAAGTTCAGCAGAGATATCTGTTTTAACTTCAACTTTACAATCAACTCCACACACAGATACTCCTAAATCAAAAAGTAGTGCATTGATATACTCTTGCATATCTATAGCCTCTAAATTATCATCTAACAAGAGTAAATTGTATGTTTTTGCTATGGCATTAATTCTATTTTCTAATCTTACAAACTTATCTACTACATACTTATCATCAATCTTATCTCTTTGTAGTCGAATCATCGAAAGAATAATCTGTAGGTTATTCTTAATACGATGATGTAACTCTTTAAGTAGTAACTCTTTTGATTTTAGAGCTTGATTTAGTAAAAGTGTCTTTTTGGTAACCTCATTTTTTACTATTTTTTCTCTATTTTTTAAGTTCTCTAACAACTTTTTATCTATCTTTTCCTTTGCTTCTTGTAGGAGTTTATATCTATCAGTAAAAGCTAAAGAGAGAACTAAAGCTTCTATAACTGAACACCACATAAGTAGATTAGGAAAATGATGAATTACAGAGGCTAAACCTAATCCATCAATAATCATTAAAGAGTAAGAGATAAAGACTGTTCCAAAACCAACAATAAATAGTCTAGCCTCTTTATGTCCATTTTTATAAGCAATAACTCCTGCCATAATATTAAAAATAATAAACATAGCACCTGTTATAATAATAACTTGTATATTGTAAAACTCTGGCAGACTAAATATAAACATCTCTAAAGTAATTAAAAGCAGAAACCCTTTATAGAATCTATGTAGCCAAGTAATATCTTTGGTCTTTAAAAACGACATAGCAAATAGTGCTGAAGATAACATAAGCATAGCTATCTTAAATATAGCCGACTTCATATCGAAAACAATAAAATCAAAAGGTAGATAAATCTGCGTTAAACCAACATAGGTAAACTGCTGATATATAATAAAAAATAGATAGAGTGCATAGTAGAAGTAACTTCTATCTTTTGCATAAAAAGCCAAAACTAAGGCATATAGCATTAAAGCAACAAGCATACCAATAAGCAATATATTAATAAACTGTTTATCTCTATCCTCTTTTAAGAATAGATTTTTATCTTCTAAGTTCATAGAAAAACTAAGAGGAGTATAGTAAGTTTCTACTTTTATATAGTAGTCCATCTTACTTTGAGGAGCTAATAGAATATCATAGTAGTAGGAGAGAGTATGATGTTGAGTCTGTTTAAAGGATAAACCTCGTAAAATAGGTTGACTATTTAGCCCTTTATAGAGTGTAATAGATTCTAAAAGTGGAGAGCTAAAAACCAATACCTTTTCTACTGTAGAGTTAGAACTATTTTTTAGATTAAACTTAATCCATACACTATTTGATGTACCTGAATTGAAATGAGCTTTACTGTAGGGTTTAAATAGATTTTGATTAAGTAGCTCTTGAAGTTCTAATGAGTTATTATTAAATACGACTTCACTATGTTCTAATAAAGAGAGTTTATCTATAGTACTGTCTACTGTTATAGAGGTAGCAAAAAGTTCTGCTGATACAAATAATAATAACAGATATAATTTAAAAATATAACTACCCATTTTTTAAGCCAATTAATAATATCTAATCCAAAAAGGATAAAGTGGTAAATTATATCACATTTATACAAAATTAAAGTATTTTTTAAGAATAGAAATGCTTTTTTTTAAAACTATTTTCGATATACTTCCAAGCTTTTTTACAAGCAAATTCTCATGTAGTTAATCCTTGAACGGTTGCGTTAAACTTAACGTTAAGGGCTACAGTGGAATAAAAACCTATAGACTACGGTCTCTAAAAATTCTATTTTTGTCTTAAAATATATAGTTTTACTATCTATTTTTGGACTTTTGCAAGGAGCAAAATATGGTAACAATGAAAGATTTATTGGAGTGTGGTGTACACTTTGGACACCAAACTAGAAGATGGAATCCAAAAATGAAAAAGTTTATTTTTGGTGAGAGAAAAAACATCTATATTATTGACCTACAAAAGACGCTTAGATATTTCAAATATACATACAATGTAGTAAAAGAGGCAGCAGCAGAGGGTCAAACAATTATCTTTGTTGGAACAAAGAAACAGGCACGTTCAGCAGTTAAAGAACATGCTGAGAGATGTGGAATGCCTTATGTCTCTACAAGATGGTTAGGTGGAATGTTAACAAACTACCCTACAATGAAAAAATCTATTAGAAAACTTGAAATCATTGAGCAGATGGAAGAGACTGGACAGATTGACCTCTTAACTAAAAAAGAGGCACTTATGCTCTCAAGAAAAAAAGAGAAACTTGCCTCTTACCTTGAAGGTTTCAGACATATGAAAAAACTTCCAGAGATGATGTTTGTTATTGATGCTGTAAAAGAGCATATTGCCGTTAAAGAGGCAAGAAGATTAGGTATGAAAGTTGTTGCACCACTAGATACTAACTGTGACCCTGATGTTGTAGACTACCCAATCCCAGGAAACGATGATGCTATTCGTTCAATCAACCTATTCTGTAAAGAGATGGCTGAAGCAATTATTGAAGGTAAAGCTGAACTAGCAGAGAAAGAGGGTGTTGCAACTGAAGATGCACCAGCAGCCGATGCAGAGTTTGCAGAAGCTATGATGGCTAAATCAGAAGAGTCAGAGGCAACATCTACTCCATCTGAAGAGGAAGTTAAGGAGATTATTGAAGAGGCTGTAGCTGAGGGTGAACAAGAGAGAGATGACCTTACTAAACTTACAGGTATTGGTAAAGTAGGTCAAGATAACCTTTACAGTGCAGGAATTACAACTTTTGCACAAATCGCTGCAATGAGTGAAGAGGAAGCTGCAGCTGCAAAAGTAAAAGCAGAAGCAGTTGCAGAAGCAAAAGAGTTAGTTGGAGCAGGAGCATAAAATGGCAAACTTTGGACCAAAAGATATTAAAAAATTAAGAGAGACTACCTCTGCTGGTATGATGGACTGTAAAAAAGCACTAGCTGAAACTAATGGTGATTTTGATGAGGCTGTTGCATGGCTTAGAGAAAAGGGTCTAGGTGCAGCTGCTAAAAAAGCTAATAAAGTTGCTGCAGAGGGAGTGGTTTCTGTAGAAGTAGATGACAATAAAGCTGTAATTGTAGAGGTAAACTCTCAAACAGACTTTGTTGCTCAAAATGATGTCTTTAAAGGTGTTGTAGCAGAGATTACAAAACACGCTTTTGAGAATAATTTAGCAGATGCAGATGCAATCAACAACTCTACTATCAATGGACAGCCTTTTTCAGAGTATCTCTCTTTACAAATTGCAAAGATTGGTGAAAACCTTGTTGTAAGACGTGCAGGTATGATTAGCTCAGATGATGAGAATTTTGCTATTAATGGTTATGTTCATGCAAACTCAAGAGTAGCAGTACTTCTTGGTGCAAAGTGTGAAGATGCTGAAACTGCAAAAAAAGTAGCAACTGAACTTAAAAATATTGCAATGCACGCAGCAGCTATGAGTCCAAGTACACTCTCATACAAAGATTTTGATGCTCAGTTTGTAGCTGATGAGACAGCAGGTAGAATTGAAAAAGTAAAAAAAGAGAATGAAGAGTTAACTAGACTTGGGAAACCTCTTAAAAATGTACCTCAATTTGTTAGTAGACAACAGCTTACAGATGAAGTAATTGCAGAGGCTAAAAAAGCTATTGAAGCTGAATTAAAAGCAGAGGGTAAACCTGAAAAGATTTGGGATAGAATTGTTCCAGGTAAGCTAGAGAGATTTATCTCTGATAACACTCTTCTTGACCAAGAACTTGCACTTCTTGACCAAAAGTATGTTATGGACGACTCTGTAACTGTTGGAGAGTATATTGCAAAAATCTCTGATGGTAAAGCAGAGATTACTGAGTTTATTAGACTTGAGGTTGGTGAAGGTATTGAAGTAGAAGAGGAAGATTTTGCAGCTGAAGTTGCAAAGCAGATGGCGTAATTTTCTCCTTTTTTAGTGGTGCGATAGCAATCGCACCCTACCTCTAAACAAATTTCTTATATAATCTTTTCCAATTTATTCATAAAGAAACTAAAATGTCTCAAACACTGTTAACAGCTAAAAATATTGCTCATAAATTTGATTATGAACTATTTACCAATGTCAATTTAGAGGTAAAAGAGAGAGAGAGTATCGCTATTGTTGGTCGTAGTGGTTCAGGAAAATCAACCCTACTCCATATCTTCTCTACTTTTATACACCCCAACAGAGGTGAGGTTACACTTCTAGGTAAAAATATCTACTCCTTAAGTGAAGAGAAAACCGAAAAGATACGCCGTTATGACTTAGGAATTATCTTTCAAGCCCACTACCTATTTAAGGGTATGACAGCCTTAGATAATATTGAGATAGCAACGCTTCTCGCAAATGAGAAGATAGACAACGAACTTCTAGAACGCCTAGAAATCAGAGAACTCATGAAACAGAAGATAGGTGAACTCTCAGGTGGACAACAACAACGTGTCTCAATCGCTAGAGTTCTCTCCAAAAAGCCTAAAATTATTTTTGCTGATGAGCCTACAGGAAATCTAGACAAAGAGACAGCTAAACTTGTAATGGATGTTCTTTTGGAGTACATAGAGAGAAACAGTGCAGGTCTTATTTTAGTAACACACGATGCAGAGATGGCAGAGCTTTGTAGCAAAAGTTTTAAACTAGAGCAGAAAGTACTTAAGGAGATAGTATGAGTATAGAGGAGATTCTTCTAAAAATCCTTCTTTTTTTTGGGGTCTTTTATGGTGCTATTGCTATTACGGCTTTTATTAGTAAGAAGATTCATGAGAGAGATAAAGATAAGTAGTTTATATAGTATATAAAGCTGGATTATTCTATACTTTTAGAATTAAAACAAGGATATAGATAATGAAAAAAATTTTACTACTACTTTCTCTCTCTTTTAGCATTCTTTTTTCTGCTACACCAAAACAGATTGATGAATACTTGTCTCTCTCTAAATCAGATAGGTCTCTACTTGAAATTGAACAGATGATTGATCAGATATTACCTGAAGAGACTTCTAAAAATACTGAGTCTATTAAGATAAAATTTCGTGAATATTTAGAGAAAAACTTAAGTGAACAAGAGGTTATAGAGTTGAATAAACTTTATAGAAATCCTCTTTTCTCTGTATTAGTTGATATAGATCCTGATATACCAGAAGAGGAGCTTATGGAGTTTAATCGTACACTTAAAGAGAATCCTCTTTCAACTGAACGTATGGAGTTAAATAATAAAATTCTTGAGGGAATGTTTGATGAAGAGATAATTGAGTATATGGTTGTAAAGATGCAAAATCTTATGGCTAAACAGTTTGGTATTCCTTCTGATGTTAATTTAACAAAAGAGGATAAAAAAGAGATGTTATCTTCTATGCAGGAGGAGTTGAAAATTCCACTACTTTACCAAACACAAACATTGAGTTTAGATGAGTTAAAAGAGCTTGAAGCCTTAAGTAACTCTGCTCTTGTTCTTAAAACTAATAAAGTTGTGCTTCATGCAACATTTTATGCTATGGAAGATTTTTTTCATGATATCGTTCAAAGTATGATAAATGAATCAATGAAAGTATTAGGTGTTTCAAATTCTAATAATGCTACTCCTAAAAAAGAGTAACATCATCTAAAGACCTGGGGCTTTCCACATACTTTGGGTCAACCCCTTGTCAACCAGTGTCAACTGACTTTTATAAACCTCTTGCCACTTTTTTTGTAACTCTTGATAGATAACATAGTTATCATGATTTGGAGTATACTCTCTCTCCCACTGCACCAACTTTTTTGCAGCCGTAGAGATAGAGTCATAAATTCCTACACCAACCCCTGCTGCCATAACACCCCCTAGAGCTGTTGCTTCGGTTACCTTTGGAATCTTGACTCTACACCCTGTTACATCAGCTAAAATTTGACACCAAAGTTCTCCTTTACTCGCTCCACCTGCAAAGACAATTTCATTGACTTTAACACCTGTAAACTCTTGAATCTTTTTCAAATTAATATCGGAGACCATACAAGCATTCTCTTCTAATGCTCTAAACATTGATGCTTTATTGCAGATAGTTGGGTCAATAGAGAGATTAATAAAACTTGGACTTGCATGATACCATTTTCCATAATTCATCACATCAGAAAAAATAGGCATAATTCCATAGGAGCCAACAGGAACCTTTTTTGCTCTCTCTTCTAAAACTTTATAGGTATCTACTCCTCTTTTTTGAGCTTCAAGTTTTTCTAGGTCACAAAAGGCATCTCTAAACCAACGCATGATTAAGCCAGAGAAGAATGTAATACCTTCAGCTTGTGAAAGCCCATCAATCACATGAGGATTAATACGCATAGAGATATCTTTAGGTGGTTGAGTATGGGAGTTAATATTGACTACCTGTTGCCAAAAAGAGCCACCCAAAATAGCAACTTGACCAAACTCTGTTACTCCTAAACCTGCACTACCCAACTGAACATCACCTCCACCCATAACCACTTTAGTAGTGCTAGAGAGTCCAGACTCTTCATTAATAACATTACCTATAACTCTACCTGTCTCATAGACAGGAGGAAAAATATTATCTTTTAAACCAACCCCTTTTGCCATCTCTTTAACCCATTGACGCTCTTTAAGAGAAAAAATCCCTGTTGTTCCCCCATTGCTAGGGTCGGTAGCAATAACCCCTGAGAGTTTTGCTAATATCCAGTCACCAATCATTGAGATAGAAGCTACCTGCTCATAGAGTTCAGGCTCATGGTTTTTAAGCCACAACAGACGAGGTAACGCACCCAAAGCAAAGGTCTGTCCAGAGAGTGCATAAAACTCCTCTTCAACCCCTTCAAAATGCTCTTTAAGGTACTTTACTTCATCTGAAGCACGAGCATCAACATTGGCAACAGCCCACAGCTCTTTACCCTCATTGTCATAGAGAACAATCCCCTCACGCATAGAGGTAGCACTTACTGCAACAATATGTTCAGGCATCAATCCTGCTAATGCTAAAGACTCTTTAATACACTCTTTGGTTAGTTCCCAATTTTTCTGCGTATCAAAACTCATGGAGTTAGGAACACCCTCAAGCTCTAAATGTGTCCACTCTCGACTCGCTACCGAGAGTTGGTGTCCCTCATCATCAAAAATTACAGCACGAACTGAACCTGTTCCTGCGTCTATTGCCATTAGGTATTGCATTTTATTTTCCTATTTTTATTGGGCAGACACGGAGGTCGCCCCTACTTAACTCTTAACTCTTAACTCTTAACTCTTAATTCTTAATTCTAAAAGGTAGACACGGAGGTCGCCCCTACTTAACTCTTAACTCTTAACTCTTAATTCTTAATTCTAAAAGGTAGACACGGAGGTCGCCCCTACATTTTATTTATTCCGTAATTTCGCCTGTTCCAACTCCCAATACTCCATAGCAAAACTATCTTCTAATGAAATCGACTCATATCCCCCAAGCCTATCGGCTCTCATTACAGCTAACATCGTATGTTCAACAATATCATTAATAATATTTGCCTCTTTCTCATCTCTTCCAATAGAGATAACCCCAAACCTATGAACTACAGCATAGTTAGGAGCAGGGTTAAGCATAATCATATCAGGTTTTGCAAAAGTTTCAAAATAGTCTCTATACCCCTCTACAAACTCCTCTAGTGGTTCATCAATATTATTATCATCAATAATAAGTGGTTGATGTTTAGTACGAATAATATGTTCAGGAGTTAAGACACCACGAGTAGCAAACTCTTCTAAATGAGGATTGGAAGCGTAGTTCAGAGCCAGTTGTGTTTGGTTTAACTTTAAAACCACCTCATGCCCCTTAATCGCTTCTATTTTATGCTTAAAATTCTGCATATCAAAACCCGTAGGTTCGATTTCATCGAACGTCACCTCAGCATTCTCTTTTAAAAAGTTCTCAGCAACAGTTACCGCCTCAATCATCTTACTATAGGATTTTTTAGCATCATTATCAAAAGTAAAGATTCCATGATTGAGCAAGATAATCCCCTCACAAGCATCCCAATCAAATTCACGTGTCATCTTATATATCTCATGAGCCAAAATAAACCCTGGCATAATATAAGGCACAATCAAAAAGTTAGGGTAGAGCCTCTCAATATGCTCTCGACCATTAATAGAGTTAGAGATAGTCACCACAGCATCAGCATGGGTATGGTCAACCACTTTAAACGGAATTAGTGCATGTAAAATTGCTTCAACAGAGGGATTTGGTGCAGAGCTATCAATCATTGCCTCTTTTTGCCCTCTAACCATCTCTGTATCGCTTAGCTCTTCAAGCTTTGCCATCTCTAAAAGCGTTGACATCTTTACAGGAGAAAACCCCTCAGCCTTTATACTCACTAAATCCCAACCTGAGCCTTTAACATAGAGTATCTCTTCACCATCAACTTCACTTTTAACAGAGGTATTTCCACCACCATGAAGCACCAACTCATCACTGCGTCCAAGCAGATTTGAGGAGTAGACACGCAGTTCTAAATCACTCTTATAGTTACTCGCCTCTTTATCGTTCCATAGATTCTCCATTTACCCTAATACCTCTAACTCATTGGTATATTTATGCTCACAATAAGGCTCATAGCTCGACTTGTAAATTGCATAGTGTTCAGTTGACTTATGTCCCTCTAAAGCCTCTTCGCTCTCCCAAGACTCATACGCCATAAACTTTCTAGGGTTATCTTTATATTGAAAAATCTCATAGAAAATCACCCCTTTTTCTGCCTTGCTTGGCTCTACCATTGCTGTTAATAGCTCTTTCATCTTTGCGATACTTGTCTCATCATCTTTTGCTATAAAGGTTACACGTTTTGTTATTGTCATCTGTTTGTCTCCATTCAATATTATTTAAATGGATTATAGCAAATAAAATAAAAATATTACCTAGAGACCTTGTGCTTGAAGAGCTTTTAAGAGCATAATCATACTAGATTTATCTTGCCCATTAATTATTAATTTATTGGGTTCATAGGTAGCATTAAACCCATAACTACTGTTATTGTCTTGTAACATACCTGTCATTATTGCCATAGCAAGTTGACTCTGTACATCTTGTGGGAGTCTATTGACTAAGGCTTTATCTAGTTCAATATTAACATTGAGTTTAATCCAGTTTAGAAGCTCTTGTTGAACTTTCACTGTTAACTCCTCTATAGTTTTTGGTAGTTGTTCATCACCAATATATTTTACATCAAATGAACCTACACCTTGACCATCATTAATATTAGCGTTTAGGTCAAATGTTGTTTTGTCTTTAACTAAAAAGTCTGAAAGAAGTAGAAGCATTTTATTTTCAAACTTGTGTTGTATCTTCATTAACTCTATAAGAGCGTTTTGTCTCTCCTTTTCATCTTTTGTTGATGATAATTTCTCAATTATTGTTTTCTGTCTTTTTTGAACCTCTTTTACAGTATCTTGAAATGCTAACCAAGCCCCCATTTTAGTTCCGTTAAGTCCATAGTTTATTGTCATGGTTTTAATAAAGTTCAATTCAGATGGTAGTTTTGTATCTCCTACATTGAAGTCGATTCCAAAGTTAGTATCTACCAACTCACTACCACTCTCTTTTATGTGCATAACTGCTTTTACTTTAGCATTTTTAATCTCTTGTGACTCATTTGGATTGTGAAGAGTAAGCTTCTCTACACCCATAGTAAAGTCTCCTAAATAGAAACCATTGTCAAAAAACTTTGTAATGTTAGCATTTAAAGTTACATTTTCAAGTTTTATCTCTCCCTTCTCTCCCATTTCACCATAAATACCTTTTGTAAGCATATTCATAGTTCCTGCTAGAGTCTCTCCATCTATTTTGCCATCAATTTTTAAGGGTTCAATAGTAATTTTTGTTTGGTTCTCCTCGGCAATAATCTGATTACTTTTAGCTCTGTAATCTATAGTGTTTTGAAAATCAATAAGCATTGTGGTATCAAAAACAATATCATCTTTAACTACTTTTTTAAACTCCTCTTTATCAACCAAAAGGTCACTAATCTTTATCTTTGAGTTTATACGACTTGCCCCCACTGAGAGACCATCTTTTAAGAGTAGAGGACCATTTTCAATCTCATACTCCATAACAATAGGGAGTTTTAAAATCTTTTCTAACTCTTTTTTCATCTCAGAGTTAACAAAGTCTAAAGAGACTTTTGCATGGGAGGTCATGAAACCTTTCTCAAAAGAGAGTAGTGATATTTTCATTCCGTTATTGGCATAGATTTTATTGGTTTTTTCTACATAGTTGTTAAGGTACTGTTCCGTATTTTCGCTAACATAGGTAGTAGTTCCTACCCAGAGAGCAGAAGCAACAGCTACAGAAGCTAATATTTTTTTCTTTATAGACATTTAAATTAATCCTTTAGTGATATTCAAAAAAATTATACTCTTTTAATATGAAGATTAAAGCCTTTAAGAGTGCAATTTAAGATAAAATATCTCTATATCTTCTATAACCAAAGGATAAGACATTAAACCTATATCTCAAACTAAACTTATTGTTTTGGTATCGCTATTTTTTATATTTTTTGACAACTACTCTTTCTATAAAAATGTTTTTGAAGTCTATCCATTAGAGGGGATGAACATACTCTACCTTATCTCATTGAGTGTTGTTATTGTTGTTTTTAATCTCTTTCTTTTTACACTTATCTCTTCCCGATATACCCTTAAGCCTCTACTTATAACGGTACTCATTATCTCTGCTTTTACTAGCTACTTTATGGACACTTATCATGTTATTATAGATAAACTTATGATTCAAAATAGCCTACAGACAGACCTAAATGAGTCTTTAGATTTACTCTCTTTTAAACTGCTTCTATATGTTATATTTTTAGGGGTCTTTCCTGCCTATTTGGTCTACAAAGTCAAGCTTAAACCTCTCTCTTTTAAAGAGACGATGTTCTCTAAAGTTAAAGTACTTTTAGGTTCACTACTCATTATAGTTTTGTTACTTCTTAGTTTCTCAAAGTTCTATACCTCATTTCTTAGAGAGCATAAACCTCTACGCTACCGTGTAAATCCAACATATTGGATTTACTCTATTGGAGATTATATAGCACTTGTAACTAACAGTGGAGAGGTTAAGTTTAAACAGCTTGGTTTGGATGCCAAAATATCACCACCCAATAAGCCTCATAAGTTAGTAATTATGGTAGTAGGAGAGGCAACAAGAGCTGACCACTTTTCACTAAATGGCTACCAACGAGAGACTAACCCTATGCTTAAAAAAGAGAATATTGTAAACTTTAAAAACTTCTACTCTTGTGGAACTTCTACTGCTGTCTCTGTTCCTTGTATGTTCTCTGTTTATGATAGAGGTGACTATAGCTATAAAAAGGGTAGGGCAGTTGAAAATGTACTTGATGTCATTAACCACACCAAACAAGTAGCCATCTTGTGGAGAGACAACAACTCTGACTCTAAAGGGGTAGCCTTGCGTGTTCCATTTGAAGATTTTAAATATGGAGACAAAAACAGCATTTGCGATGATGTAGAGTGTCGAGATGAGGGAATGTTAGTAGGTTTAGACAAATACATAGAGCAACACAAAAACAGAGACATTTTAATAGTCCTACACCAAATGGGAAACCATGGTCCAGCCTACTACAAACGTTACCCAAAAGAGTTTGAGAAGTTTACCCCTGTCTGCAAAACCAATCAGCTAGAAAATTGTACTAAAGAGAGCATTGCCAACGCCTACGACAATGCCATTTTATATAGCGACTACTTCCTCTCAAAAGTTATTGGACTATTAAAAAACTACCAAGATGAGTACGATACTACCATGTTCTACATATCCGACCACGGAGAGAGTTTAGGAGAGAATGGACTCTACCTACATGGTCTACCATATTTTATGGCACCAGATGCTCAAACTCATGTTGCCTCTTTGATGTGGTTTGGGAAAAATAACCAATATAAAGTAGATGAAGAGAAGAGTTATTCACAAGATAATCTTTTTCATACGCTGTTGGGGTTGTTTAATGTCAAGAGTGAGGTTTATGATGAGGGGATGGATATTTTGAGGTAAAAATATTTATTTCCTAGATTGTTTTCCACATTAAACCAAAAGCCTTAACAGCCTCTTCAATCTCCTCTAGTCTAAACCCACCAAACCCCATACGAACAGCTTGAAACTCTCCACCACTTACATCTTTACTTAGATAGATACGTATTCTATGAGTTTCTGCTACATGTTTTAACTTCTCCCAATCAAAAGAGGACGAGGTAGGCACAATAAGTATAGCAAGTCCGGCCCCTTGGGCTACTATCTTGCAGGTATCACCCAAACAGTTCTCTATAGCCTCTTTCATAGCTTGGTGCTTCTTTTTGTTGAGAATCCGTATACGTCGTATGTGTCTGTCCCAATGCCCCTCTTTTATAAATGTAGCAAGAGTAAGTTGCGTAGAGAGACTCACACGAGCAAAATGTGAATCGTAACTTTGGTTATAGAGCTTCATAAGCCATGAGGGCAAGACCATATACCCCACACGAATAGAGGGTGAAAGAGCTTTAGCAAATGTACCCAAATAGGCAACATTTTCAGCCTTGTCCAGTCCTTGAAGTGAGGGAATAGGTCGGTTATAATAGGCAAGTTCACTGTCATAATCATCTTCGATAATAAGCCCACCAATAGAGCGAATATGTGCAATAAGTTTAAGCCGATTGGCAATTGGCATGGCAACCCCTGTTGGGTATTGGTGCGTGGGGGTAATGTAGACAATTTGGGCTTGACTCTTTTTTAGCTCCTCTATGCAAATTCCTTGTTCATCTACTTTTATGGGACTTATCTTATACTCATACGATTTAAAAACCTTATGGGCAATATGATAACCCGGTATCTCTTGTGCAAAGTGACCATAACGAGCCTTTGCAAGTTTAGCTATGAGTTCAATTGAGTCTATAAACCCATGAGTAATGATGATGTTCTCCACATTACACATGACACCACGAGAGTTTTTAAGATATTTAGCGATGGCTTCACGTAAGACTAACTCTCCTTGCCCTTTTGGGTAAGCTCCAAAGTCAACCTCTTGTGTAATGACTCTGTTATAAAGTCGCTTCCATGTCTTGAGTGGAAAGTCCTCTTTGTGTAGTTGTGCAGGGAAGAAGTCATATTTGTAGCTTTTGGGTGTTGGGCTGTCACTAGAGTTGTTACAAAACTTTTTGGAATCGGAGACTTTAGTCCCGAATAAGGCGAGGCTAAAGCCATCGGTTCCTAGCTTTTCAGGTTGTTTATTACTTTTGTTTAAACTCTCTGTACGAAAGCTATCAAAAAAGAGTTCACTCACATAATATCCACTCTTAACTCGACTCTCCACATACCCCTCAGCATAGAGTTGCGAGTAGGCAGACTCTACGGTATTTTTACTTAGGTTATAAATCGTGGCTACCTTACGAATAGAGGGGAGCTTATCACCCACTTTGTAGTTTTGAATGATGTCCTCTTTTATGGCTTGGTAGAGCTGTATATGTAATGGGATTTTGCTTTTTGCATCTAAGATATACACTATCTGTCCTTAACTATTTTAAAATTTTTGTATTTTTATAGAGGGTTAGATTTGGTGTATGATAGCGTAAATGATTTGAAATTGGAACTTATTTCTACCATCTTGGTAGGAACGCATGGGATTAGAAGAGAGAATAAAAACTACTTAAACTTATATTTTTGTGAAAAAATCACAAAATTAACTCATATATTATATAACTTGAATTATAATATCGATATATAGATAATATAAAAAAATAATTCAAAACAAAAAGAGAAAAAAGATGTTAGTTAATTTTAGAGTAGAAAATTTTAAATCATTTAAAGATATGACTGAGTTTTCTATGGAAGCTACTAAATTAAAAAATCTAAAAGATTCTAATACTTTTGATGTAAATAATATTTCGTTGCTTAAATCGGCAGTTGTTTATGGGGCTAATGCTAGTGGTAAGAGTAGCTTATTGGATGCAATGGCAACAATGAAAGAAATTATTGAAGATTCTATTAGTATTGAAAAAACTGATAATTTTCAAGCTCAACCGTTTTTACTAAATAGTGAAACTGCAAATAAAGAGACTCTATTTGAAATTGAATTTATTATAGAAGATATCATTTACCGTTATGGTTTTGAAATTGCTACTAATTCAGATATTTTAAAAGAGTGGTTATATCAAAAAAAGTTACAACCAAAAGCAAGAGAACGACAACTTTTTAAAAGAGAAAAACAGCAACTTATTGGTGTTTTATTTAAAGAGGGACAACGACTTATTGATAAAACAAGAGAAAATGCTCTCTTTTTGTCTGTAGTTGCTCAATTCAATGGAGATATATCAGAAAAAATTCTTAGTTGGTTTAAACAATTTAACTATATTTCTAATACACGAAGTGATGAATTTAAACATTATAGTTTTAATAAATTAGAAGATAGTGAGTTTAAAGAAAAAATAGTAACTTTAATTAAAAATGCAGATGTTGGAATTTCTGATATATCTAAAAAAAAGATTTCATATGAAGAGCTAAAAAAAGATAATCCAAACCTTGACGAATTACCAAAATTTTTAATAGAAGAGATGAAAAGTAAAGGTTTGTCAAGCATAGAAACTTCCCATATTCAATATAAAGAAGAGAATATTTTTAATAAATTTATACCTTTTTCATTAAAAATGGAGTCTGATGGTACTCAAAAACTATTAGCACTCTCTGCTCCTATTATTGAAACACTTATTAATGGAGAAATTTTAATGGTTGATGAACTAGATAATAGTTTACATACGGAACTGGTTCAAGGGCTTGTTCATCTTTTTAATTCAAAAGAGACAAATCCAAATCATGCCCAATTAATATTTACCACTCATGATACAAACTTATTAAATCAAGAACTTTTCAGACGAGACCAAATCTGGTTTACCGAAAAAGACATTTATGGAGCAAGTGAACTTTATTCCTTGGTGGAGTATGGAAAAGGCAGAACACGGGATGATTTAGTATTAGAAAAAAATTATCTTAACGGTAAGTTTGGTGCTGTTCCACATATCTCTTCTTTAGATTATAAGGTTCAATAATGGGAACTGATGACCGACACAAAAAACGTAAAGCAAGAAATACGAAGAGAAAAAGAGTTGAACAAAAAGCCGTATTGATTGCTTTAGAAGATACAAAATCTTCAAAGTACTATTTTGAGGCACTATTAAAAGATAAAAAATTAACTGGTAAAGTAATTTTTGCAAAGCATATCGGTACAGACCCTGAAAATGTTGTAGAAGCCATAGTTAAACATGAGAGAGAAAACCCGACTAATAGATATGAAAAAAAATGGGCGGTTATTGATAAAGATGATTGGTCTAAACAACAAGTTAATGGAGCTATTAAAAGAGCTAAAGATTTAGGTATCTGTATAGCAATTTCAAATGAAGCATATGAGTTATGGATTTTACTCCATTTTCAACCACTTTCACGACATACTCATCGTAATGAACTAAATAGTAAACTCAAAACTATATTTAGAGACAGATTTGGTATAGACTATAGTAAATCATCTCAAGATATTTATGCTTTTACAGTAGGTTTGCAATCAGAAGCGATAAAAAATGCAAAACAGTTGGTTGCAATGCAAAAACGAAATAATGGACTATTAGACCCCTGTGAGAATAATCCTTTAACCATGATTTTTGAATTAGTTGAGTGCCTAAATTCTTTATATGAAAAAGATAAAAAATGCACTTGTTTTCCTATTGATGATTAACAAATTCACACACAGTTAACCCCAAAATAGTATTCTACTAATAAAATAAAAAATCCTAAAACCCCCATTTCCTTATCCAAGGTACACCCTATCTGTCCTCATATATTCTAAATTTTTTGTATCTTTACAGAGGGTTAGATTTGGTATATGATAGCGTAAATCATTCAAAGGAAACAAATGAACCCAAATTTTGAAATAAAAGACAAAACTATTATTTATGAAATTTTAGACAAAGCAGAGTACGGAACACTAGCCCTTTGTGTAGAGAACAAACCCTACGCCGCACCCCTAAACTTTGTACGTATAGACGATGACATCTATTTTCATGGTGCTTTAAAAAACAAAAAGATGAAGATACTAGAGCAAAACCCCAATGTCTCATTTTCAGTAGTAGAGAACTATGCACTTATAGACTCAGATTTTTCTACTACAGAGGGCTTGGCGTGTCCTGCAACGCAGTTTTATAAATCTGTGAGTATAGATGGGGTAGCAGTTGTTGAGAATAGTAGAGAGATTAAGGCAGAGGTCTTTGAACTGTTTATGCAAAAGCACCAACCAAAAGGTGGCTACAAACCATTTAGTCATAGTGACTATGACAAAGCTTTAAAAGCTACTGCTTTAGTGAAGATAGAGGTAGAAAATCTCACTTGCAAGTTTAAATTTGGTCAGCACCTCAATGAAGAACGCTTCGAGATGATAGTATCACATCTATTGAAGCGTGGTACAGCTATAGATAAACGAACCGTTGAGATAATGCAAAAGCAAAGGAAAAATACACTATAGAAAACTAGTCTTGATATTATCCCATAGTTTGAGTTTAATGATAATTGGTATTGGGAGATGGGGTGTTTTACTTCAGGTTTGTAGTTTTTTGATATACTGTTAAGAATGAATCAAAAAAATATAAATCTGTACACTTTTCCAAAAGCATTTTATGATATAGATGCAGTTACTGTACTACTACATCATGAAAACAACTCTATTTTATATAAAAGACTTAACGCTGATGTAGTAAATACAGATGTGATTACGGTTTCACATGTTATTGTTTATGTTGTAAATGGAAAAGTGGAAATAAACACAGATGATGGTAAACATATAGTTGCTACCAATGGTGAAATGGTTTTTATGCCAAGAGATAGTTATATGGTCTCTGATTATATACGAAATGGTCAGGATTTAGAGGTTTTTTTACTTTTTTTTGACCATGATATAGCACTCTCTTTTTTGGGTAGTAGAAGTATATCCATGTCAAGCTCTGAAAGCATCTGTAAATTAAAAACTTCTAAAAATATATCTTATTTTTTTGAATCACTGCAAAAAATGGAGTTTGTAGATAAAAACAACAAAGAACTTCTTACTCTTAAAATTTTAGAGTTTTTACATCTCGTTTTTCAAGATAATAACGTAAAGTTTATTGAAACACTTTATACCTCAGAAAGAGATAAACAAAAACGAAACATTACAACACTTATGCTAGAACATTTAGATAAAAACTTAACCGTTAGTGACTACGCTTCACTTTTAGGTATGAGCCTTTCAACTTTTAATAGAAAATTTAAAGAGAAGTACCATACTACACCAAAATCATGGCTCATAGAACAAAAAATGCACAAAGCACATAAACTTTTAAAAGAGGGGAATAGTGTTACTCAAAGTGCTTTTGATGTAGGCTATTTAAATGTTTCAAACTTCATCAAAGCCTATAAATCTGTTTATGGAAATACACCCAAAAGTATGCAAAGTAACCCTCTATAACTCAGAATAACTACTTTTGACTTTTTACAAGTAGTTATATTTTTTCTTTCTTGTCATAATATGACATCTTAAATTGAAGGAACAAAAATGAAACGAATAGTATTACTTTTAATGTTTGGTCTATTGAGCCTATCTCAAGCAAATGAATCTAAAGTAGAAGAGGTATTAGATGGCTACATGAATGCATGGGCAGAGCATAATATTACAAAAATAGACAGCTACTACTCTACAGATGTCATTTGGTATGACCTACCATCAGACACAACAACAAAGGGCAAAAAAGCAGTCACAAAAGCTATCACTGATGCATTTATGGCATATGTACCTGATATGTTTTGGGTCAAAATGGGTGATATTTTTGTGAGTGGAAACACCATTACATATGAGTGGACATATGGTGGTACATTTAATGGTTTATGGGGAGAGAAAAAGGTTAAAAATAAAAAGTTTAGTATCAAAGGTATTAGTACTACAACCATTGATAAACAGGGTAAAATAGTGGCTCAAAAAGATTACTATGACCTGTTTGGGTTTATGAAGCAGTTGGGGGTATTGTAGAAGTAAGCATCTATCTTACTTTTTACACTCAAACTCTCCAGTAGGAACCTCTAATCCTAAACAAGCAATCTCTTCTAAAATAGATTGTCGAAAGGTATCGAGTGGGGTTCGTATGCTGTAGAATGCCCAGCGTCCTCGGCGTTCTACTTTCAAAAAGCCACCCTCTTTTAATATTTTTAGGTGACGAGAGACACGCGACTGAATCATCTTAAAGGCACTCTCTATGTCACAGACGCAGACCTCACCCTTTTGGTTGATGAAGTTTAAAATTTTTAGGCGTGTCTCGTCGTTAATGGAACCTATAGTTTTTAGAAAAATATCCATTTTAGTCTTTGTTTAACACTTTTGATTTTGCTAGAGCTTTCTCTATCTCTTCTTTGCTGATGTCTCCATCGAGTTTTAGCTCAACATCTCCATCTTTTCCCTCTACTTGCATGTTAGAAATCTTCTTTTTAGTAGCATCGCTCATACACTCACATTGACCTGTAGCACAGTTCTCTACCATTTTGACAATTTGCTGTTTTTGTACCACACCTGTAAAGTTTATTTTTACACCATTATCTGTTTTAAATACATTTTTGTTCATTGTTTTTTCCTTTAATTGTTGTTCTACTTTTGGAAGTAGGGTTGTTTTTATCTCTTCATACGTTGTCTCAAATGCCTCATACTCTTTTCCATCTGGGTCTTCAAAACCTATGTGAATAACAGGTGTTGGCTTTGGAAATATGGGGCAGGTCTCTTTCGCATGGTCACATACTGTTACTACTAAGTCAAATTCAATATGCTCTAAAGTATCAAGTGTTTTAGAGTGGTACTCTTCTCTCCATGCACCATTAGCTTCTAAAACTCTTTTAGCATTTGGATTTACTCTTCCACTAGGTTTAACCCCTGAACTGTAGGCATTAATGCCCTCTAGCTCTTTGTTAATTAATGCTTCAGCAATAATGCTTCGACAACTGTTTCCTGTACATAAAATCAATACATTTTTACTCATCTATTCTCTCCTTAAAACTCATCAAATTCACGTTGAGCTTTCTCCTCTTCATAGGCTTTAAGCTCCTCTTTACTCATCATCATAAATTTTATTTTTTGGGCTAAAAAAGTTTTGCTTTCCACTTTAGTAAAGTAGCTGTAGAGACCAAAACTAAAGGCTAAAATTGTAATAAGAGTAATAATCTTTTGAGCTAAAGTAAAGGTCTGAATAGGCTCTTTTTGTCGGATTTCACAAATACCACCAGGGCAGTGTGTAACAGGGTCTTTTTTAAAGAGACCAAAGAGCTTACACCCCAAACAGATAGAGAAAGCTGACTCTAAAAAGAGAAGTACTAAACATAAAATACAGACTAAAACTTTTATAGGATTTGGTTGAAAGTGTATAACCAATAGGTAAAACATAGGTAAGGACAAAAGAAACCCAATACCCCATGCAAACCGTTTTTGTGTTGCACCAACATACTCAGGGCGTTGGTTTTGTACAAAGATTCGACCAAGTAGTAGACTGGGGGAGTAACGTGGTTGAATAACTCTAATTAAAAAGTCTAAAGTAAAAAAGGCAATAAAAACTCTAGTAACAATTCCATGCCCTAATGCTACAGCATTTATAAGGCTTAGTAGACCTATTGCAAAGAGAATTCCTGCTCCTGCTCGTGCCTCTCGTTCATTAAGAACCAATACGTCATACCCATCTACTTTTTCGCCATATTGGAAGAAACTGCTCATCTGTATCCTTTCTATTTTGAGGGTATTATAGCAGTTATCTAATAATATATCAAGATATATTGATATATTATTTAAATTTCTGATACTATTAAAAGAAAAGGAACATAAAAATGGCTGTTTGGGCAGAGAGAGGTTGAGAGTAAGAGTTATAAAAATATAGTATAATCTCTCTATGAAAAAACAACCCACAAGAGAAAAACTTTTAGACATAGCCTTTGAAGAGGTCTATATTAACGGCTATACAGCTACATCGGTAGATGCCATACTTAAAAAAGCTTCTGTACCCAAAGGGTCGATGTATCATCACTTTAAATCTAAAAAAGAGTTGGTACTTGCTATGGTTAAGGAGCGTCTGTTCCCTAAGATGGATGCTTTTTTTAAGTATGAGATAAAAGAGGATGAAAGCATTACTCAAAGCTTTAGAGATACTTTTTTAGCTGTCAGCAAAAATAGACTTTTAGTAACCTATGGATGCCCTTTGTACCGTTTAATGGTAGAACTCTCAGCAACAGACAAAGAGTTTGATGCCGTTCTTTCAACTAAAGTCAATGAGATGAAAGAGGGTATAAAAATGATGCTTGAACAGGGTATTGCTTTAGGTGAGTTTGATAAAAGTTTAAACTCTGAAACTTTTGCAACCTATATGCTCACTTCTGTTTGGGGCATACTCTCTTTGTCTCCCTCTCTTTCGTCTTCTAAAACTTTTTTGATACAGAGCCAATATATTTTAGATTCATTGGATGCTTATAAAATTCGGGTGTAAACACGCCGATTCCGAAAATGCAACTTGCATATAGGGGCTTTAGCCTCGCCATATTTCAGGATTTAAAATTAACTAGACCAATTAGTCTAGCTTAAGTAAAATTCCTATATACTATCACTAGACTAAATAGTCTAATTGAGTTTAAAAAGGAATTATGATGTTTATGTACCAAAAAAATGAGGTTCAAAAAGAGAAGTTAGAGAAGCTTTTTAAGAAGGTAGAAGCCATCTATGGAAATGTTGTTCCTCAAATGGAATTTTTGGGCAATATAGATGTTGAGTATTTAGAAGATTTTTTAAAAGAGGTGATGCGTTTGGTAAAACACCCAAATATTGACTTTGATTTGTTTGCATTTATTCGTTTGCATATTGCTTTTAAAGAGGATTATACTTACTGTAAAGCATTTAATACAAATTTACTGTTAGAAAGAGGATTTACGCAACCTCAACTTGATGTGGCTGTAGCCAATATTGAAGCTGTTCCTTTTGATGAAAAGCACCAAGCACTAGCTACTTTCGCCATTAAATCTATGTATGAGAGTCGTTTGTGTATTGCTTCTGATTTTGAAGAGCTTTACAATATGGGTTGGAGTCAAAAAGATGTGTTCGATGCTATTGCTCATGCAGGGATGATATTTAAAAATGGTCGTATTTTGATGACCTATAGTAAAAAGGATTAGCTCCTATTCACCTTACCCATCGCCTCAAACCAATCCCTCGTAAAATGTTTTCTAATATACTTCTCAGAATGAGGCACAAAACACCCTGCACAGTTTTGATGAATGGCATCGTCTGAGATGTATTGGCTCCCATCTTTAGACTTAATGCCACAGGTAGAAAAGAGGGTTCTGTTTTCTACTTGTTTAAAACCCTCATCTTTAAATCTAAAGTTAGGACAAGCACAGAAGTAGCAGTTTAGCTCTTTGTTGTCGTGGCACATTTTATTTTTAGCATAGAGAGGGCAGAAGTCAGGCTCATTTTTAACCATATTGTCAAATCTAAAGTACTCAATAAGCTCATCATCGCTTAAGTGAGCCAACTTCTCTATAATCTTTTTGTGTTTTTCACCATGCTCTTGAAACCATGAACCGTAACTCATAAGTTTACTCCTATTATTAGTAATATTTCAACCCCTTCAAGTGTTGCTCCTAAAACATCACCATTGACAAAGCCAATCTTTAACTTAATGACAAAAGAGATAAGTAGGGCTAAAAGAAGTCCAATGAGGAGTAATAACATAAAGTTACTAACAAGTAGATAGCCAACAATGGAAAATAGGGCAAATGAAGCAAAAAAGTATGGTTTAGTTAACGCATTTTTTAGTAAAACTGCAAAAGTAGAGCGAAACTCATAAATTGTAAAGAGTAGCAATAGAGATAGCCTAGAGACAATCGTAATAGCAATAAACTCTAAAAGGTAGTTATGCATTAAAAGATAAGCAATCCCAACAACTTTAAGAAGCATAAGAGAAGTACCATAAAGCACACCCATTGCTCCAACTGTTGGCTCTTTAATAATCTCATAGGCATCTTTTCCTGAATGTTTTGCATAGATTGCATCAGCCACATCCATAATGGCTTCAGTATGCAAAAAACCATAGAGCATCATGTAAAAAGTAGCAGAGATTAATGCTCCAAACCAACTAAGAGAGCTTAAAAAATAGAAGAGAACAACTGTTCCTACGGCTAATAGAATTCCTACAAAAGGCAGAAAAAAGAGCATAAAGGTTAAAACCTCTTTGCGTGATAAATCATCACTTGCTTTAAAAGAGATAGGTAAAATAGAGAAGTAGGAGAGGGAGAATTTAAATCCCAAGTAGATGTTTTTTAGCATACCGAAGTATACTAAAAAATTTTAAAAAACTATTTTTTTGATACCTCTTTAGATTGAGTTACAGGAACCTCTTTGGTTTCGTTAGTATCCTCTTTTTTCTTTTCGGTACTATCTTTTGCATCATCTTTTATATCTGAAGCAGTGTCTTTAATATCTTTTACAGAGTCTTTCATGTCGTCCATTGAGTCCTTCATATCATCTTTCATATCTTTCATTGAATCAGTCATCTCTGTTTTTACGTCTTTCATAGCATCGGTCATATCAGTCATCATGTCTCCCATTGGGAACATACTAGCAGAAGCAGTGGTCATTGTAAGAGTAGTTAAAATAGCAAGTAGTGAAAGTTTTTTCATCATAAATCCTTATACGCGATTGGTTATAAAAATATTATAATAATTTTTTTTAAAAAAAGCACTTAAAAAAGTAAAAAAAACTTATATAAAAATATAAAGTTGGTCAATGAAACTTATTTACACACTCTTCTATTTTATACTAAGTAGAGCTTCTTTTAAAGCATCTAACTCACCTCTTGATTTGACGGATATACGGGCATAGCTACCATTTAAAGGGTAAAAATTAGCACAGTTTCGTATAAGAATTTTGAACTTAATTAAAGCTTTTTGTAGCTCAATAGCATCTATATCTTTGAGTTGAATGAGTATAAAGTTAGCAGATGATGGGTAGATTTGCTCTGTATATTTGAATTGTTGAAATAGATTTATAAGATATTCTTTATTCTCTCTATTTGCTTTTTTTGACCTCTCTTTAAAAGTTCTATCTTCTAAAGCAGACTGTAGGTAGTTGCTATCGAACTCTGAAATCTTCCAAAGAGGCTCTTTTGTTTTAATAGCTTGAATATTTTTCGCACAAGAGAGTAATGCCCCAATACGAATACCAGCACTTGCGTAAAATTTTGTCATAGATTTTAAAATATAGAGTCTGCTATACTCTTTTAGATATTTTGTTACAGAGGAGTAGGGGGTAAAGTCTAAAAAGGACTCATCAACTAAAATGGTACACTCTTGTTCTATCCAATGTTGCATAAGTTTCTCAATCTCATAACGTTTTCCATCAGGAGTAGAGGGGTTTACAAAGATAACTAAAGCATTTTTAGCAACTGTCTCATATAGGTTCTCAAAACGGTTAATATAGTGAATTTTATAGCCATTGAGCTTTGCTGACCTCTCATACTCACCATAACATGGAGCATAAAGAACGCATTCTTTTAACCCTAGTTCTCTAAAAAGGGTATAGATGGCTGTTGTAGCTCCATTAAAGAGTTCAAGTTGTGCTGTCTCTATGTTATAGAGTTGGGCAATGGCTTTTTCTAGTTTCTCATAGTTAGGGTAGGGTGAGATATTTAGTGTATTAAAATCAAGCTCAATATTGGGCTTGACAAAGTTAATATTTGAAGAGAGGTCAATCACCTCTCTTACCTCACACCCAATCTCTTTAGCAAATGCTATAATGTTGCCACCATGTGGTTGTTGCATAGAGTACTCCTAGTAGTAAAATAAAAAGGTCAAAACGCTCTCTTAACTTTAGAGCTAAACGAATGTCTTTAGATGTAATCTCTTCTCTTCCATCTCCAAAAAAGGCTTTCTTTTTTAGCTTTCCAAAGTAGACCGTATCTCCTCCAAGCTTAACTCCAATAGCAAGAGCCATTGCTGAGATAGGAAGACCTGCATTTGGGCTGTCGTGCTTTTTCCCATAACTGTAAAAGTGAAGTAGTGATTTTTTACTAAACATCAACAGCCCAATAAGCAAAGCTGTAATCCTAGCAGGAATATAGTTTGCCACATCATCAATCTTTGCAGAGAACTTTCCAAACTTCTCATAGCGTTCATTTCTGTAGCCTACCATAGAGTCTAAAGTATTGATAGCTTTATAGACAAATGCCCCCTCTAAACCAAAAAGAAGCATATAGAACATTGGTGCAACTACTCCATCTGAAAAGTTTTCAGCGTAGGTCTCTACTCCTGCTTTATTTATCTCTGAACTGCTTAATTGTGAGGTGTCACGGCTAACTAAGTATTTAATGTGTGAGGGGTTTTTGATAATATCGTAGACTGAATCATATAGCATTTTAGAGGCGATGGTGGTGGAGGCTATGATACTTAAAATGATTGTATTGTTGATGTTCGATGAAATCGAACCTACGAGTAGCCACACAATCATAATGAGTGTTGAGGTTAGTAGAGAGCCTCTAAATATATCATCTTTATAAAACCTTTTCTCAAACCATTTAATATAGTCCCCCATAATCACAACAGGGTGTCGCATAAAAGAGAACTCCCCAAAAATTCGGTCTATGAGGTAGGCAAGTAGGGTTAGCTCAACAGACACTCTCTAAAATCCTCTCTATATCTAAATGGCTTTTCATCTTCTCTACAAACTCATTAACAGCTCTTTGTTTATACTCTTCAAACTCTCTATCTTCAAAAAGCCCATGAACAAAAGTTCCTCTAATATTCCCTTTTTCAAAAGATAGAGGATACTTTTGGCTTACTCCATGGTGAATCTCAAAACCTTTTATGGTTTTGCCAAATATATTGTAGTAACCTTGTTTTAAAACTTTCTCTTTTTGAAAGAGTATCTCATCGTCTATAAAGCCTAAACCCTCTTCAATAGTTGGAACATCAGTCTCTACTGCGTCAGGGTCAACTATTTGTCTAAACATCATCTGATAACCACCACAGATACCAAGTATTGGCTTATTGATTTTTTTTAGTTGTTCAAACAAACCCACCTCTTTAAGCCACTTTAAGTCATTTATTACCAACTTTGACCCAGGTAAAATAATCTCATCGTAACCATTAAGTGGAACATTTGCAGAGATAAACTCAAGAGCTATATTAGGGTTAGCAACCAAAGGCTCAAAGTCATTGTAGTTACTCATAGTAGGGTAGGCTATAACAGCTACCTTTTTAGCGTTTTTATGGTTCTTTTGTTGGTAGTTTAGAAGCGATTGAGAGTCTTCAAAGCCAAGATTAAAAGGGGTGTAGGGTAGAACTCCTAAAACAGGTATTTTAAACTCACTCTCTATAATCTTAACCCCTTTGTCAAAAAGGCTCATGTCACCTCTAAATTTGTTGATAATAACCCCTATAACATTTCTATGTAGCTCTTTTGGCAAAAGGTTATATACACCCCAAATAGAGGCAAAAACTCCACCTTTTTCAATGTCGGCTACCAAGATGATTTTGGTTTTAAACTTGGTTGCTACATAGATATTCGATAAATCTTTATCCATAAGATTAAGCTCTACAGGGCTACCTGCCCCCTCGCATACTACACAATCATAACGCTCACTTAAGTAGGAGAAGGCTTTGTCTACAGCAGGTTTTAGCATATCTAGGTCACGATAGTACTCACGTACATCTTTAGAAGCAATAACTTTTCCATTTACAATAAGCGAAGCAGAACTTTTCTGTCCTGATTTCAGAAGAATAGGATTTAGATGGTAAGAGGGTGGCACACCTAAAACCTCTGCTTGGAAATATTGGGCAATGCCAATCTCAGAGCCATCAGCACACACTTTAGCGTTGTTAGAGACATTTTGAGCTTTAAATGGGGCAACTGTGTACCCTGCATCTTGAATGATTTTTCCAATAACAAAAGTTATAGTGGATTTTCCTGCATCGCTAGATGTTCCAAATATGGAAATATTGTTCAAGTTTATCCTTAGTTTGATATAATCATAGGAATTATATAGTTAACGGAGATAGAATGCAAGAAAACATAGAGCATGAAAGAAGACTCTTTGAGCAAAAAGAGCAACTTCATAAAACAGAGCTAAAGGCACTAAAGAGGCAGATTTTTGTAAGCAACTTAAAGGCTTGGATTGTTGGTCTTATTTTATTAGTTGAAATTTTCTTTATTGTTGGTTTTTTAAAAAAGTCTGGAGTAGTTGGAGAGGAGAGTTTAGCAAACGATAAAATAGCAGTTGTTCGCTACAACAAAGAGGTTACAGAGGATTTTACCACAAAAGTTATGGAGGAGTTAGATAAGATTAGAGATGATGAGAGTTTTAAATCTGTACTCTTTATTATGGGCTCACCTGGTGGTTCACCAACAGCTAGTGAAGAGCTTTCTGAGTACCTAAAAGAGTTTCAAAAAGATAAAAACATTACTATGTATGTAGACTCCATTGCTGCTAGTGGTGGGTACTATATTGCCTCTGCAATTAAGCCTTTGATTGCTAATAAAAATGCAATAGTTGGCTCTATTGGGGTGATTATGCCTCACTATAACTTGGGTGAGTTAGCAAAAAAAGTAGGAGTAGAGGAAGACTTTATGGCAGCAGGAGAGTTTAAAAAGCCTATCTCTTTCTTTGCCAAAATAGATGATAAAAATAGAAAATATATGACGGAACACTTACTTAAACCAACATATGAGAACTTTGTCTCCTCTGTAGCTAAAAATCGTGGGCTAAGTAAAGAGCAGATTTTAAAAGTGGCAGAGGGAAAGATATATATAGCTAATGTTCCTGAGATAAAAGGGATTTTGGTTGATGAGGTCTCTTCGCTCTATAAAGTTAAAAAGATGATACGTAAAAGTTATGGTGATGATATAGCCTTTGTAGATGTAAATTTAGAGAAAGAGCCAACACTTTTTCCTAAAGTGAAGGTCAATGTTGATTTGCAGACGGCTCTTTCTAAATTTAAAATGGAGTAGAGATAGAACCTACTCTCTTAAGATATTTAAAAATATCATCTTCTATTTGTGGAGATAGAGAGTATTTTTTAGCTAGAGATTGAAAGGTTTCATAATCTAGTGTCGATTGATAACTCTGTTCAATCTCATCTCTTAGTGCTATCCAATTTGGTTTCCAAAGAGAGTTTGCCTCTCTCGTCTCTTCTAAGTAGTTATAGATTTTCTCATTTATTGACTTATTACTTTTTTTGTCAAAACTATGGTAAACATCTATAATATTTTTAGATTTACTATAAGTTTTAAAGAAAGTCATCTTCTCTTGAATATCATTATTCTTGCCATCTTCAATAATTAAAAATATTTTACTTTTTTTATAGTGTTCTGATAATAACTCCAAGATAGGAGGATTTAGACAACACTCTGTCTCTTTTAAAATTAATATAATGTATTCTAACTCTTGAGATAGTTTTTGATGTAAAATTTTATAGTTATTATCATACTCAATAGTAAATATATTTAACTTCAGTTCACTCTTTTTATTAGAGCTAAAACTGTTTATGAAATCTGATGAAAATGATTGAGGTATAAAAATAGTGATACGTTGTCTATTTAGTGCTATAAGTTGTTCAGGCTCTATTAATATAGAAGATTTTTCCTCTTTTTTTTCAATAACTAAAGGAGCTACAATCTCTTTAGTAGGATAGTTTTTAATTTTCTCTATTAACTTACTATCTAAAGGGTTTCCTTCAAGATAGATACCCTCTTGCTCGTCATCAGTTCTCTCCCAATAGATGGTTTTGTTTGAGTTGAATACCCAAAGAGGAATTTTTTCTATTTTGTTAAATCTTAAATCAATAATTTTTAGTTTTTTTAAATCTTTTAAAGAGTCTATCTCTTTAATCTTATTTCCTGAAAGGTTCAATATCTCTAGGTTAACAAAGACAGATAGAGGAGGAAGATAGCTCAATTGACTGTCTGTTAATGAGAGTATTTTTAAAGATGAAAAGATTGTTGGGTCATAATCAATCTTCGTATTCTCTTCAAAAATACGAATAGTCTCTTTAGTCTGCCTATGGAATAATTTTTTTAATTTTTTGAACATTTAATTATCTTTTTTTAATGCTTGTGCTAAGATAATTTTAGCTAAAGAGATGTTTCCTTGAGGATTAAAAATAGTAAAAATAGTCTGTTTTTGATTGCCATATATCAGGAAAATCATCCCCTCTTCATTCTCTGTCTCTAGCCGAATTAGATTAGAAAATCCAACATCTAAAGAGGCTTCATTTAATACTCTAAATGTATCATTAAATAGACTTGAAGCAAAAGCTAAATCAACCTTTTCATTCTCATCAATATAGATAATTTCTCCTGATTTATTCAATACTGCTGAACCTACATATCCATTAACCTCTTGAATATCGTGAATTGTCTTTTCGATGTTCATCTCTTTCCTCTCAATATTGAATATTATGCATTATATCATTGTCTGATTGACTTTTATAGCGATTTTGTTCCATAAATTTTTTAAATAACTCTTCTGATGCTTCTACTCCATGACTCTTTTCAAGAGTTAACATCTGTTTATAGAGAGGCTCAATAATATCTTTAGCTTTATTTGAAATAGCATGACGTGTTGAGACATAATTTCTTGCAGTCCCATCTTTGTTAAAAGAGGGGCGAATATAGGCAAAAACCCAATAAAACCTGTTGTTTGTTGCTCTGTTTTTAATAAAGCAGTAGACATCTTCTCTCTTTTTTAATCTCTCCCATAATATTTTAAAAATAGCCTTTGGCATATCTGGGTGTCGTATAATATTATGGTTTTCACCAATTAATTTAGCAGAAGAGTATCCTGCAATCTTATAAAAAATAGGATTAGCATAGATAATAAAACCATCTAAATCAGTTTGAGATACAATAATATCAACTGAAGTAAGTTTTCTCTCTTCCTCTAACATCTAATAACCTTTTACAATAAATTATCATACTACAAATGATAATCTAAATTATATTAAAATAATATTAATTAATATTATATTTATAATAAAGTTTTATTATGTTATACTTTTTGATAGTTTTAAAATTATATTTAATAAATAAAGGTTGTAAAATGATAAATGAATCTATATTTGATGACATTAAACAGGTTAATGGCTATCTTGGTATTGGTATTAGTCAATATACAGGAGAGCTTCTTCTTTTTGACAAAGAGAATGAAAAGATAAATTTAGAAGAGACATCCATTATCTTTAATGATTTATTTAGAAGTTCACACTCACTTTCTCAGAAACTATCTTTAGGAAGAACAGAAGTTATGGAGATTGTAACAGAAAAGGCTAAAATATTAATGGCTTGTTCAGGAGAAAATTCCTCTGTACATATTCATGTTTTTGCTATTTTTAAAAATGATGGAAATGTAGCATTGGCAAAGATGATTTTACCTAAAATTTTAAATAAATCTGTCTCTGAACTATCTTAACTCACTTTTTACTGCAACTTCTAGCTAGTTGCAGATACTTCATAATCTAAAATTTATTCAAATATACAAGTAGAA
>JALVEV010000092.1 GCA_027030605.1 Campylobacteraceae bacterium
GATGAGAGGAGTCATACCAGGGAACATGAGAGATGGCTCTTTTATAGTAATTGGTAAAGGAAATGCAGAGTCTCTATCTTCCTCTTCTCATGGAGCAGGGCGAGTAATGAGCCGTAAAAAGGCTAGAGAGAGAGTCTCTTTAGAAGATTTTGAGACATCAATGCAAGGTATTAGAGGAACAGTTGATGAGAATACTTTAGATGAGTCACCATTTGCTTATAAAGATATATTTGAGGTGATGAGGTTGCAAGATGACTTGGTGGAGGTAGAGGAGCATATTAGGGTGCTGATTAATATTAAAGATAATACTAAAAGTTTATATTAATGATATTAACTAATTGTTAATTAAGTGTAGTTTTTTTGTTTAGTATTTACCTATATAATGAGGTATCAAAAAAAGGAAAAAAATGTAACTAATCATACAAACTCTACTCCCTCTAATGCTACTCATAGTCTTAGGAGCAGTACTAAAACAAACTTGGCTATCTCTGTACTTGAAGCAGGAATGCCAATGGCGATTACACCGTTTATATTGGGAGAGCTTTACCCAATGGAGAGGGAGTTGATAGCGTTGTCTATTGTCATCTCTTGTGTTGTGTCGATGGTTACTTTGCCGATTATTATGGTTTTGGTTGGGGTTGTGTAAATGCTATTAACCCAAAACAGAAACCTAAACAGACTATCTTACGGATTTGCTCTGCTCTTTATTGCCATAGGAAGCATACTACTTTTGACGATGAGAGGTTGAAGAGGAGGGTTTGTGAGGAGATGGTAGGGTAAAACAACCCTTTAGGTATAGAGTATTTTAAACTAATAAATAGTAGAAGATTATGTTATAATAGAGTATGAAAACAGATTTTAAAACAGTATTTTTTTATATCGTCTTAGCTACTTGTAGTTTGACTCTTTTGGGTTTTACCGTTTTAACTACTATGAACTATAGTGTAAATTTAGCACAAGGGTATATAGTTTCAGCTATAGTATTTTTCTCTTATCCTTTAATTCTTAATAAAAGTTATCTACTTTTTACTCAAAATAGAGTTGGATTGGCCTATTTTTTAGTCATTGGATTTTTTCTTATTTTTGCCTTTATTCAGATGATGGGATGTGCAAATAGTATGAATTGGGAACACTAATAGGTGTTTGTTCATCTATTGTTTGACCTTTTAGCTTACATTGTTGGAACACTTCTATTATGGAAGGTTTTTAAACCAAGCAGACCAACTATAGAAGATGAGAACTTACGATATGCCTACTATACTATAGTCATTATTGGAGCATTTATTGGAGCATTTTTTATTGGTTCTTTAAATACATTAGTCTCTCTTGATAGCTCAAATATAATTATTGGTAAGTCTATTTTAGGTGCTATTGTTGGTGGGGTTATTGCTGTTGAAATTTTTAAAAAAATCATGAATATAAAAGGCTCAACTGGGGCTTACTTTGTCCCCTCTTTAGCAGTTGGAATTGCCATTGGGCGTATTGGCTGTTTTGTAAGTGGGTTAGAGGACTACACCTATGGAGTAGAGACCAACTCAATTTTTGGTTATGACTTTGGTGATGGAGTTTTACGCCACCCTGTGCAACTCTACGAGAGTTTAACTATGGCTCTTTTCTTCTTTTATACACTTATACTTTATATTAAAGATAGAAACTACTTTGAAAAAGTTATCTTTTACCAATTTATCTTAGTGTATAGTTTACAACGGTTTGTTTGGGAGTTTTTAAAACCCTATGAGAGTGTTGCTTTTGGGCTTAATGTTTTTCAGTTTCTCTGTTTGGGGTTGATGGTTTATGCTGTTAGGTATCTTTTTAAGAATCTGCGAGGCTAAAGCCATCGGTTCCATATATGCCATTTGCATTTTCGGAATCGGTGTATTTACACCCGAATAGTTTTATTTAGATGTGAGGGAGAAAAGAGTGAAAAAAATATTTATTACAGTATTGTTAGTTGGATTAGCCATCTTTTTGTCTATGGGATGTATTACCAAACAGGTTTGGACAGACAAGGTAAGAGGCGTACCTTATCAAGAGCGTATTCTCTCTTTTTATAATAATAAAGATGAGGGCAAAATCATATTTATTGGAGAGAAGTACCATTATATTTTTGATAAAGGGACTAAAGAGTTCACTACATTTTTAGAGGCAAAAAAAGGTTTAAAGCTAAAAGAGAATCATTTAGGAATTTACGCTACTACAAACCGAAGAGATAGAGAAAAAGTAGAGGTAAGTCTTAATTTTGAGTTTAAAAAGAGTAACTTAACCCAAGAGCAACAAAGTTGGTTAGAGGGACATAATGCACGATTTATTAGGAGACCACTACCTAGAAAAGATGGAGATGATTATGATATACCAGTTATCTATGCACCTGAGCAGATGGAGATAGATGGTTATGTTCTAAATTACCACCTCTTGGGAAAACGATACCAGGCAACAGCTGAAGTAAACAACCATGTTGTAAAACTCAAAAACCCTATAAACATAGAGGTAGTTGAGTTTAAGGTAACTGATAAGAAAAGTACCCTCTATAAAGTTGCGATGACCCCACTAAGTGTTACAGCTGATGCAGGACTTATTATAATAGGGGCAGGAGTAGCTATTATCTATGCACCTTTTGCTTTAGCTAATTGGGCGTATGAATCTATAACAAAATAAAAGGATAACAGATGGCACACTATGCCCAACACTACGACCTCTTTCTAAGCTCAACTCAGAGCTTTTGTCACCAATGCAACAACTTAAACAAGCTCATAGACACCCACATTGTCACCAAAGACAACGAAGTCTTTTTAAGAAAGTTCTGCCCAAAGTGTGGTGAGTCTATGGTTAAAATCTCAACCGATTTAGACTACTATAAAAAGTGCGATGAGTATCTAAAAGCACCAGATTTACCTGAAAAGGCACTCACAAAAGTTCTAAAGGGTTGTCCATTTGACTGTGGAGTCTGCCCTCAACACCAAAACCACCCATGTTTAGCACTCTTTAATATTACCGATGAGTGCAATATGAAGTGTAATATCTGCTACTACTCTGCTGAGCCTGGGCTTGGAAACCACCGAAGTATGGAAGATATAGAGAAGATGTTAGCTACACTCTTAGAGACAGAGAGTGAGCCTGACCTTATTCAAGTAACAGGTGGAGAGCCAACAACCCACCCTCAAATAGTAGAGATTTTACAATACCTCAAAAAGTCACCCGTTCGCCACCTTATGCTAAATACAAATGGTATTAAAATTGCCCAAGATGAGAGCTTTGTAAAAGAGCTTAAAAGGCTTGGTGGAGGGTTTGAGGTCTATTTGCAGTTTGACTCACTAAATCCAAAAGTCTTAAAAGATTTACGAGCAAGAGATATGGTTGAGGTACGTCTAAAAGCTTTAGAGATGTTAGAAAAATACTCAATCTCTACCACACTTGTAGTGGTGGTTAAAAAAGGGCTAAATGAGCATGAAATCCCTGATATTATAGAGTTTTCACGCAGGTACAAGTGTGTTAGAGGAGTTGTCTTTCAACCTATTGAGGAGGCAGGGCGAGTTAATGCTGAGGGTGACTTTAGAATTACTCTTTCAGAGATACGCCAAATCATCATTGATGATGAGAAAA
>JALVEV010000093.1 GCA_027030605.1 Campylobacteraceae bacterium
GGGGAAAAATTATATTTTGCAATTGGTAAACGACCAGTCCGATAAAATCTTGGTAAATATGCATAATGTTACATTCGATTTGATTTACGGCGCGATTTTGGCGGTTATTATTGTGTTTTTATTTTTGCGAAACTTTAGAGCGACGCTGGTTTCGGCAATTGCTATTCCGACTTCGGTTATCGGGACATTTGCGATTATCAATTGGCTCGGTTACGATTTAAACCGCTTAACAATGATTGGGCTCACTTTAGCAATCGGTATATTTATAGACGATGCGATTGTTGTAATTGAGAATATCAGCAAAAAACTCGAAGAGGGCAAAAGTGCGATTATGGCGGCAACCGAGGGGATTGGCGAGATAGCCTTTTCGATTATGGGTATTTCGGCGGTGCTTTTGGCGGTGTTTATTCCAATAGCCTTTATGAACGGCATTGTGGGGCTCTTTTTTAACTCGTTTGCAATTACGGTGGCTTCGGGGATTGTGCTTTCGTTCTTTGTTTCAATTATGCTTGTTCCTTCGGTTTCGGCGCGTGTGCTTAAAGCAAAAGAGAGCTGGTTTTTTAAGATTACCGAAGGGTTTTATAAAAAGTTAGACAGCGTGTATAAAGCGATTGTGGGGCATATAATTCGTTTTAAATATATTACGCTGCTTGTAACGGTTGGGGTTTTAATTGCAAGTTTTGGGCTTAAAGTTGGTATGGATTTTATTCCGATGGAAGATAACGGCGAGTATCAAGTGCTTATAAAAGCGCCGGTCGGCACAAGTTTGGAAGCGATGCAAAAAAAGTGCGAGCCGATTTTAAAAGAGATAAGAGCCGACAGATTAACCAAATATGCAATTCTCTCAATTGCGTATAATGCGGCTAAAGAGCCTTACAAAGCGAAAATTTATGTTAAAACCATTCCAAAAGAGCAGCGCCTTGATATGCCCCAAATTAAAATTATCAAAAAATACAGAGAGAAATTTGCAAAATATAAGGGGCTTAAAATTACTGTTTTAAAGATTCCACCTTTTGAGACGGGCGAGAGTTCGGCACCCGTGCAGGTGGTAATTACCGGCAGCGATTTTAATAAGCTAGATGAAATTTCTGCAAAGCTGATGCAGAAAATGAAAAAGATAAAAGGGTTAGCAGATATAGACCGCGATTTAATAAAAGGAAAGCCGCAAATCGATATTAAAATCGATAAAGAGAGTGCGGCGCGCTTTGGGGTGACCGCGCTTGATATTGCAAAAGTTTTATCGGCAGCCTATTTTAGCGACAGCGCAATATCTTACTTTCAAGAGGGCGGGCGCGAATATGATATAACAATGCGCTTAAACGATAAAAACCGCCAAAGTATCGATAGTATTAAAAAGCTGAAAGTGCGTAGTAAAAACGGAGAGTTAATTCCGCTGGAGGGGCTTGTTAAGATAGAAAAAAGCTCTAAGCTAGCCTCGATTAACCGCTACGATATGGAGCATAAAGTGTTAGTAAGCGCTGGGCTAAACGGCGTGAGCCTGAATGTGGTAATGAAAGAGATAGAAAAAGAGTTAAAACCGCTTTTGCCAAAAGGATACAGCTTCCGTTTTACGGGAGATATTGAACATATGCAAGATACCGCAAAAGCGTTTGCGGGGGCTGTGGGGCTGGCGGTAATTTTGATTTACCTGATACTTGCTGCGCTTTATGAGTCGTTTATTCAGCCGCTCATTATTATGGTGGCGATGCCTCTGTCGTTTACGGGGGTGATGGTTGCGCTGCATTTAAGCGGCAATAACTTTAGCCTCTTTGTAATGATTGGGATTATTTTGCTGCTTGGAATGGTGGGCAAAAATGCGATTTTGGTTGTGGATTACGCAAACCGCGCCGTAAAAGAGGGGCTCGATTTAGACAGTGCGATTATAGAAGCGGGCGAAAAACGCTTGCGCCCGATTTTAATGACAACATTTGCAATGATTTTTGCAATGCTCCCGCTGGCATTTAGCAAGGGTCCGGGCTTTGAGAGCAATTCGCCAATGGCTCTGGCAATTATAGGCGGGCTTGTTAGTTCGACAATCTTAACCCTGCTTGTTGTGCCTGCGATTTATAAGATAGTATATCCGCTGGATAAGTGGCTACGAAAATGGTATGAATTAAAATAGATTGTTAAAAATGTTATAATGTAGGTCAGTGAATTTGGGTTAAACCCAAATTTTGCATTAGAAGGTGCATCAGATGCGTTGGTGCTTGGTAGCAGGGGTGTTGGAGGAAAACACAGGCGCACTCGGAGGGTGCGTCAAGGCTTTACTTCAGTGCCCCTGCTGCCAATGACCAATGCAGATAATGTATCGGATAATGCAAATTGTGGGTTAAAATAGCTTGCTTCTTGAAAAGGAGATTTCGTGATGAAAAAGAGAGTATCATTAGTTTTAGGAAGTGGTGGAGCCCGCGGCTATGCACATATTGGTGTTATTGAAGTGTTAGAAGCAAGAGGTTATGAAATCGTCTCTATCAGCGGTGCATCTATGGGGGCGCTAATCGGTGGTTTTTATGCTTGCGGAAAGCTGCAGGAGTATAAAGAGTGGGTCTTGGGGTTAGATGTAATCGAACTTGGTACTCTTTTGGATTTCTCTTTTGAGTTTGCCGGCTTAATAAAGGGCGAAAAGCTCTTTGAGAAGCTTTCAGAATTTATCGGAAAACAAAATATCGAATCTCTGCCGATACCGCTTACTATTGTAGCTACCGATATTCTGCATAAAAAAGAGAAGTGGTTCCAAACTGGAGATTTGCTAGAGGCAATAAGAGCTTCTATATCGATTCCTAGCTTTTTTACTCCAGTTCAAAAAGAGGGAATGATTTTAGCTGATGGAGGGATTTTAAATCCTCTCCCTGTTGCACCCACAATGTCGGATAAAAGTGACCTTATTATTGCAGTAAATCTCTATGCAGATAGACCATTGCCAATAATAAAGCAAAGTAAAGAAGAGAAGCAAAAAGCAGACCGTTTTGCAAAGCTTTTTTATCGTATGTTTAAGAAAGAGTTTTCTCAAAATGAGAGTCTGAATATGCTTGATGTGTTAGATAAAACATTCGATGCTATGCAGTATACTCTTACAAATTATCGCTTAGGCGGCTATCCGCCCGATATTCTTATTGATATTCCCAAAGATGTTTGTAATACATATGATTTCCATAAGGCAGCCGAAGTGATAAATGTTGGCAGAGTTATAGCCAAAAGCATTCTCTAAAATATAAAATATATCCGTTTATTGGATAGATATAAAAATAAATAGAAAGGTATTATGATGTATTGGTTCTTTTTGTTTTTAGCAATTATCTTTGAAGTCTTAGGAACAACCTCTATGAAACTCTCGGAGGGATTTACAAAAATAGTTCCCTCACTTGGAATGCTCCTCTTTTATCTGCTCTCATTAGCAGCTTTAACCATTGCCCTAAAAAAGATAGAGATGAGTGTGGCCTATGCAATATGGGCAGGGGTTGGCACAGCGCTTATAACAATAATTGGACTTTTTCTCTTTAAAGAATCTCTTTCGCTCTTAAAAATAATAAGTATTCTTTTCATCATCATTGGGGTAGTTGGATTGCACTTAAGTTCGCAA
>JALVEV010000094.1 GCA_027030605.1 Campylobacteraceae bacterium
TAGCTCCAAAGGTATTGGTTTTAATGATATCTGCCCCTGCTTTGGCATAAGCGTTATGAACCTCTCGCATAAGCTCTGGTGCTGTAGCATTTAGAAGTTCATTACACCCCTCTTGCTCTACACCTTTGTCGTCTAACCATGCCTCTTTGGGGATATCTAAGTTTTGTATCTGAGTACCTGTTGCACCATCTATTACGAGTATGCGTTCTTCTAATAGTTGTTTAATCTTTTTGGTTGTGATTGCCAATGTTTCGCCCTTGAATCCATAGGGTGCGATTGCCATCGCACCGTCAAAATAAAAATTGAATTTGTTAAAATTTTTTAAATATACATAAAAAGGTGCGTTGAGAAACGCACCCTACAATTTGTTAATGGAATTGTAGCGAAAAGAGCTAAGGGTTTAGACCAATCCTAACTCTTTAAATATCTCTTTAAAAGCAATGTTATACTCAACTAACTCATCATAAATCAGCCCAAAAGCTCTATCTTCTTTTATCCACTCTTCTATCTTTTTTATAGTGCTTGTCTTCTCTTCTTCACTTAATTTATTGGTTTTTTGAATACCCTCTTTTAGTTTTTTATACTTTGGCATTTTTTATCCTTTAATTTTAAAATTATTCTAATGTTTATTATAGTGCTTTTTTATTTGAAAGGAGCTAATAAGTTCTATTTTTATATCTCCTTATTGAACTTCCCCTCCAAATTTAGTTATAATCCACTCATGAAAAAATCTTTATTATCTCTTATACCAATACTCCTCTTTACCGCCTGTCAAGATATAGATGACAATAAACCTCTTTTGAGTAACTCAAAGAAGAAACAACCCATTATTATTGTGAACCGTAACCGACATTTAAACATGGCTGAGTTTTGGATAGATAAAGTTGAAAAGCCTTATGAAGCGATAATGTCCCCTAAAGAGATAGAGACATTTAACAAAGAGATTGCTCATAAAAACCATACCCTCAACTACTTTTCTGAACTCAACAGTGCCTATGGAGCCTCTTGGGTTAAGGGGAGTATATTAAAGGCTTATGAGGGAATTAAAGGTATTGCTACCTATTTCGAAGATGGCAATAGAATTGATTCAAAATTTTATAAAGGTCTAAAAAAAGATTTAAACCTAGAGAGTATTGGTGAAGGAAGTGTTACAACACGCTTTGCCATTGCTACAAACTATTGTGACCAAAAGATTGTACCTACTGACCTTGCACTCCTAAAAAAGAAAAATCAAATCCATTTTGACCGAAATCAAAACTCGGCTTTAGATATTGGAACTCCTATTGCTATTTTACACAGTACCAAAGATGGGCTTTGGCACTACGGAATTGGACCTACAAGTTCTGGTTGGGTACATAGTAAAGATATTGCCTTTGGAACCAAAGAGGAGATAGCAAACTACTTAACCTCTAAAAACTTTGTGGTGACCACAGCTCCTAAAACTGCTCTAAAAATTGCAGGGAATTACCATGACTATTTTCGTATGGGTGTCAGGTTACCAGCTCTTATGAGTATAGACGATGAGACTATGGTAATGGTTCCTACAGCCGATTCAGAGGGGAACTTGGTTTTGACCAATGCAACCGTTAGAACAAGCGATGTTCATAAAGGCTACCTAAAGTATACTCCTGAAAATATTCTACTTCAAGCTTTTAAATTTCTACATGCACCTTATGGTTGGGGGGGAATGTATGGAGAGCAGGACTGCTCTAAGTTTATTCAAGAGGTTTATGCCACTGTTGGTCTAAAACTACCAAGAAATTCAACCTCTCAATCAAATGTAGGAGAATCAAAAATAGAGTTAGCAGGGCTTTCAAAGGAGTCAAAAGAGACTTTTTTAAGAACATCAGGAGTTGTGGGAGGAACTATTTTACACCTAAAAGGTCACATTACCATGTATCTTGGAGAGTACAAAGGAGAACCTTACATTATCCACACAGTTTGGGGAGAGTCTTCAAAACACTTTGCTCTAGGAAGAACAGCTGTAACCTCACTCAACTTCAACAACTACTTAGGAAAAATTGACCGATTAACCAATCTTACGGCTCCTTAACAAACCAAATAGAGGCTTCTACTTGATAGGCTGAGATGGTGTCTCTCTCTACCTCTAACTCTAATTTTCTTCCTCGTATGACACTTTTGTTAAACTCTAAAAGGAAAGGGTCATTAGTTGTTACTACTTTATCTTTGGTCTCATAGTTTAAACTTTTACTATAAAATGTTACTCCATCAGCTCTTGAGACCTTTACATTTTGATTCATATAGAGTGTATCACCCTGATATATTGCCCTATTTGAAAATAGAGCATGTCCCAGCTCATCTGTAACATTCACATCATAAAGGTCAATATAGTTTTTATATTTGACTCCTCTTGAAGCCTCTATTTTCTTACCTGAATTATCCTCTTTAATATTATGGAGAGAAAAGATATCAAACTCAACCTCTTTTTGACCTTTAGCAGAGATAGCCTCTTTAGAACTGGGATGAAAACCAAAAATACTCACCAATAAAATAGTAAAAACCATCATAAGTAGATACTCTATTCTTACTGCCATAATGCCAAATACTCTTCTTGTAACTTTTCCTGAACTATTAACTGCTCAATCATCTCTCTAACAGCACCATCCCCACCATTTCTACTTAAAACAACATCTGCAATCTCTTTAACATAAAAGGAGGCATCGGCAGGGACAAACGCTAACTTTGAAGCTTTTAACATCTTGTAGTCATTTAAATCATCACCAATAGAGGCTACATTGTGCATGGTAAGGTTTAAATTTTCTAGTAACTCCTCTAAAACCTCTTGCTTATTGTGAATCCCTTGAAAAAAGTATCTAATTCCAAGCTCTTTAGCTCGTCTCTCTACAATCTTAGAGTTTCGACCTGTAATGATAGCTACTTGTTTACCAAGCTTTATCCATGAAGCGATGGCAAGTCCATCTTTAACACAAAAAGATTTGACCTCATCACCATTTTGTGTATAGATAATTTTCCCATCAGTTAACGTACCATCAACATCCAAAACAATAAGCTCTATGCCCATTATAGAACACCTTTAGTGCTTGGAATTCCTGAATTTTCATTAATAGTTACTCCACGTCTAAGGGCTACAGCCAAAGCTTTAAAAGAGGCTTCAATTCTATGGTGTTTATTAACTCCACGGTTACAGATAAGGTGTACCGTCATAGAGGCATTAAAGGTTAATGCTCTAAAGAACTCCTCTACCAACTCCACATCAAAAGTTCCAACTTTCCCCTCCATTGGCATCTCAAAAACTAAAAAAGGACGATTTGAAATATCTAAGTCACAAGTTACCGAAGCCTCATCCATTACCACTGTAGCATTTCCATAACGCTCAATATTTTTAATAGGATAAAGCTCTTTTTTAAGTGCCTGACCAATAACAATAGCAACATCTTCAACTGAGTGGTGGTCATCTATATGGGTGTCACCCTTACAAGTGACTTCAAGATTTATATGGGAGTGTTTGGAAAATGCTTCCAACATGTGGTCAAGAAAGCCTACACCTGTATTGATGCTAGAGCTACCTTGACCATAAAGTTCAAGTTTTACAGAGATTTGTGTCTCTTTTGTCTCTCGTGAGAGTTCTGTCATATCAATATCCTATTATAAAGTAGGATATTTTACCATATTTAGTTATCGTCTTACAAGAAAAGCATCGTTACTTGCATATCTTTCCATAAATAATTTAGCTTGTCCTTTAGAGTGAAAGCCTGAAATACGTACACGATGAATAGGTCTGTTCTCTTTCATACCTGTCTCAATCTTTACACTATATTGACTCGACAATAGACTATATTTTTGGGCAATCTTTTTGGCTCCTGAGTAGTGTCTAAATGCCCCCACTTGAATAGTTGTATCAGAAGTCAATTTTGCATTAAATGAATCTCTCGATGAGTTTACATAACTCATTTTAGGTGTAACTTTAATCTTCTCTTCTGCTATAGAGTTATCAGCAAGAGTTTCACTGTAATCGTAGGTTCCATAGCTTTGTGTATCAATAGCATTATTAACATAACTAGGTGTAGAGATTTTAGCTCTATACTCTACATAACTATCTTCAAAACTCTTTGGTGCGTTAGAGTAGTCATAGGTAATACGCTCTTCTTTTGGTTCAAAACTTTTAAGCTGAACACTCTCTTTTACATCCATATCTACAGCGTAACAATCAGGACATTCACTCTTCTTTTTTGTAATATTTTTCCAAGATGAAGCTTTTTTAATAAGATCTTTAGGTTGTGAAAAAGAGCTTTTTTGAAAATCACTCTTCGCCACACATCCACTTACTATAAATGTACTTACTGCTGTTAAGAGTATTAATTTATTATTTAATATAGTATTCATTTTTTTACCTCTATTTAAAATTATAATTATTCTTGCTATACATACGGTTCATAAGTCGACCATTTTGAACATATCGAGTATAGAAAAGTGGGACTTTTGATGTAGGTATATTGACCATATAACTTTGTCTATACGGCACATGACCCTTTTTTAAATGTGCATTAATTTTCTCTAAATAGAAACTATCCATATTTAAAATTGTCGATAGATGAACTAGAGTCTCTCCAGAACGAACCTTTACAGGAGTAATACTATCTTTGTTTATTTGGTACATCATCTCACCTAAACGGTCATCATTTCTAAAGAGATAATTTTCACCAATCATCGCCATTAAAAGTACTTTTTGAATATATTTTTTTGTTTCTGCTTTAATATAACTGTTTCTTGATGAAATCAATAGCCCCAAATCTCTACTTCCTGCTCGTTTTATAGCTCTATTCACACATCCATTTCCACAGTTATATGCCATTGTGGTTAAATACCAAGCATTTAAATTACTATTTATTTTATAGAGATATTTAATTGCAGAATCTGTTGCACGAATCGGGTCGTAACGCTCATCTATAGTCTCATTAATTTTTAAATGAAACTCTTGTGTTCCTGTATTGACTGTAAATTGCCACAATCCACCTGCTCCTGTACGAGAGGTAGCCTTTGGATTAAATTCTGATTCAATCATAGAGATATAAAGAAACAGAGGTGAAATATCTCTTTGATACATCATCTCTTTAATAGTAGGAATAATTAAACTACCACGACGAACAGCTTTAATAAAACGTTTTCGATAGGCTCTCTTATTTGTTTCAACAAAATGTCTAAATTCAGGATTGTCAATAAAATTTTCATCTAAATCAAACTCTGTTAAAACATAAGAGTAAGAGGGAAACTCTGAACGTATATCTGAATAGGCAAAAGAGCTTAAAAAAAGTGATATTATTAATATTTTATATAAATTCATAATTAGTCCTTGTATATAAGGACAATTATATAAATATAAATATAAATATAAACTTAAAATAAAAATTTATATATTAAAAATAATATTAATAGAAGTTTTGTGATAAAAAGTTTCTTTTTATTTCACTTTTGAAAATAGTCTAAGTGCATTATTCGTTGTCAAAGCCTCTAACTTACTCTCTTTTTCTTCTGATAATTGACTCATTTTAGAGGCTACTAGCTTACTGTAAGAGGGTTCATTTCTCTCTCCTCGATGAGGATGTGGAGTTAAATATGGTGCATCTGTCTCTATAAGAAGTCGCTCTTTTGGAATCTTAGGGTAGACATTAACAAGCTTACGAGCATTTTTAAAAGTTAAAACCCCACCTATACCATAGTAAAAATTTTTATGTGCCAATTTTAAAAGAGCCTCATCTGCATTGTAACAGTGTAGAACACCACCCTCCTCTCCTGCATACTGCTCTAAGAGTTCCAACGAATCAGCAGAAGAGTCACGTACATGTACAATAAGTGGCAGTTTTAGCTCTTTTGCCCAGAGTATCTGGTCAACAAAGACCTCTTTTTGTAACTTTTTCTCTACTTCAATCTCCTCTGGAGAATCTGGTAGACGAAAGTAGTCTAAACCACACTCTCCAATGGCAACACATTTTGGATGATTAACAAACTCTTCTAAAAAATCTCTATTGTAGTTTTGAGCATCGTAGGGGTGAACACCAACAGCAAAGTAAACTTCATCATACGCTTCACTTAGTTCAATTGCTCGTATAAGTGTTTTGGGGTCAGCACCAGGAATAATAAAACGCTCCACACCTTTGACTTTAGCACGTTCTATTACTTCTGATATATCTTCTCTATATCGTTCATCATCTAAGTGACAATGGGTATCAATTATCATTAAAATCCTTTAAAAACTATTAAAGAATTTTAACATACTTCTACTAAGGTAGTGTAATCTTTTGACCTTCATAGATAACATTGGAGTTATCCAATAGATTACTATTACTCGCCATAATCTCTTTATATCTCATTGGGGTTCCATAAAATTCTTGAGAGATACTCTCTAAGGTATCTCCTTTTTTAACAACAATAATTCGACCTTTCGATTTACTTTCAGTAATAACTTCTTTTTTTAAATCATTTGTGTAGTTAGAGTTATCTGCAATAGTTTCATCAACAAGGTTACTCATTGCTTCGCTTAAGTTCATCTGATTTAAATTAGGAGTCTCTATTGTTTTTGACATAGAGGAGGGAGATAGAAGCTCTTGTTGAGAGTTGTCTAAAACATCTACTTCCATACTCTCTAAAGCAAGTAAGTAGTCATCTTTTTGAACCATCTTCTTAACTGATTCATCTGCTCTAGTTTTTAATTCAGTTAAATACTCATCTTCAGTAGTTTCAATCTCATCACGTCCAATCTCTAAAACTTCTTGAGTTAATTGAGTATTATTAACTAAAAGTCTATTATTGGGTGTTGATTTTTTTCCATAACATACTCTTGAGAGTAGTAAAATCCTATTGCAAAAACAACTGCTAATACTGAAAAAGAGAGTAGTTTACCTATACTATTTTTCTTCTGATAGTTATCGTAAGCATGGATTCTTGCCCCTTTAATAGCCTCTTCATAATCATTACTTGTTCCATACATCTGTCTCTCCATTCTATTCTTAGTACTTCTATAAGTATTCTAGTAAACAAATAAGTAGCAAATATGAAATATCTATTTATTTTTATTTTTTTATAAATTAATAAGGAATAGTAATCTTCTCTCCTACATAAAGCTTCTGAGACTCTTCTGTAATATTTTTATTATGTGCTATAATTTCTTGAAACGCCATTGAATCACCATAGTATTTTTCAGCTAAAGAAGAGAGTGTATCACCTTGTTTTACAAGTACAACTCGCCCTTTCACACCTTTTATCTTTCCATTTAACTCTTGAGCAATAGCAGACTCATAACTAGATTCACTCTTTAATGATGACTCATCTGTTAGTTGACTCATCTCCTTTGACAACTCCTCCTGTTGCTTTACTCTCTTACTCTCTTGAGTAACATCTACAGTTGCATTACTTAAAATATCTACTAACTCTTCATCACTATAGTCTGCTTCCATTGAACGATGAGAAACTCCTAAAACAGCTGTTTTCTTTCCAAAAATATTTTCAGAAAGATAGTTATTACCTTTAGTAAAATATAAAAATCCAATGACGATTAGAGCTAAAAGTAGTAGCATATTTGTAAATAGCAATCTCTCTTTGGTATCACTCTTCTCCACATAGGTATTTATTTGTGCATCTCTTGTAGCTTTTAAATACTCTTCTTCACCACTGTTATACATTAAAATTCTCCAAACTGTTTTAAATTTGATAAAATCTTAACAAATAAATCTATAATAAAAGTTTAAAATATTAAAATATTATTAAAATAAAAATATAATTTTTAATTATAACTATTTATAAAGTAATTTCTCTGCAAAAAGTTTTGCCTCTTCATTAGGCTTCTCTCCTCCAACTATTCGAGCAATTTCAAGGACTCGACCTTTTTTATCAAGTAGTGTGACTGAACTTTTATCTTTAATCTTAGAGACCAAAAGATGTTGCGTTGCTTTAGAGGCTAAGTGTGGCTGATGAGAGATAGCGAATATCTGATAAACCGAAGCGAGTTTAGCAATCATATTGGCAATGGCTATCGACTCATCACCTGAGACATTGGCATCTATCTCATCTAAAATTAAGACTCCACTCTCTTTAACACCTGAGAGTGCCACTACCATTAGAGCTAAACGAACTCGGTTAAACTCACCACCACTTAGTGTAGAGGCAGTTGAACCATTTAGACTCACCTCTACCACATCTTGACCAGTTGAAGTTAACATCTCTGTAGTAAAAATAAACTTCAGTTCAGGAAGTTTCAACTCTGCTAAATACTTTTTAAGAGGTTTCTCTAACGCTTGAGCTTTGGTTTTTCTTGCAAAAGAGATTTGCCCTGCTAAGGTAGTAAGCTCCATCAACTCCATCTCTAAAAAAGACTCTAACATGCTTTTGTCTTGCTCAATATTTTGGTAACCTTGCAACTCTTTTTTCTTCAACTCTGCATACTCAAGAGCCTTCTCTATGCTACCATATCTATTTTTTAAAGAGGAGATTTTCTCTAATCTATCTAACACCTCTTCAATGTCAACCTCTGCCAACTCATCAGAGAGCATCTCTATCTCCTCAAAATCAGCACGAAGTTGGTTCATCATCTCTGAGAAGATAGCATCATCTTTATCGAGAAGTCTATAGACCTCTGTAACTGCCTCTTCAAAAGTAAAAATACCATTAGCAGACTCAACAGCATCATTAACTTTGTCGATACGAGAGAGTTGTTGTTTTATCTTTAAAAGCTCCTCATCCTCTCCTACTTTAGGGGCTATGCTCTCTATTTTATCTATCTCAAACTCTGCAAATTCAATTAACTCAGCAAGTTTAGCTTCGTCTTGTTTTATCTTTTTAAGCTCATTAAGTTTTACTTTGTAATTAGCATAGCGTTTAGTATACTCTTTAAAGAGCCTTTTAAAACTTTTATCTTTTGCCAAGAGGTCATTGTCTATGAGTTTAAGCAAATCTCTACTCTCAAAACCACTCTTGTCTCGAACTGATAGAAACTGAACATAGGGAGAGAACATCTCTTTTAAAACTTTTTTAGAGATATTCTGCCCATCAATGCTATAACGTACCTTCTCTTTTTTTAGACTCTTAAGGGTTATCTCCTCTTCTAACTCAAAGTTCTCACTCTTTAGACTCTTTGGTCTATCTACCAACACCTCACACAGAGAGGCTTCTGCTGTTCCATAACCAAAGGTAGCAAGAATGCTGTTCATAAAGAGTGACTTCCCTGCACCAGAGGGTCCAGAGAGAACCACTAAACCTTTTTCTAACTCTAACTCTATCTCATTAAACGATATTAAATTCTTTATATAGACTCTGTTAATCATTATTCGTCATCACCCCATGATAGTTTTTCTCTAAGTACAGAGAAGTAATTTCTCTCCTTTTTGTGTAGTAGTTTTGCACCTATGGCAGCCCCATTTATGACCAGTACCTCACCTGCTTCCATCTCATAAGCATCTTGTCCATCAACCATTACAATCACTTTGTCTTTAGACGATGAGAAGTCAATGGTAAAGTTTGAGGGTAATACTAGAGGTCGTTGTGTTAAAGAGTGTGCAGCGATAGGAGTCATAATAAACGCTTTAGTTAAAGGGTACATCACAGGTCCCCCTGCTGCTAGATTATAAGCTGTTGAACCTGTAGGTGTAGAGATAATCAACCCATCACCACGATAAGTATTAAACCACTCACCATCAATTGATGCATCAATCTTAGCCATATGGGAGATACTTGGACGTGTAACTACTACATCATTAAAAGCATGAAAATGTTTACGACCATCAGCTGTTTGTATATACCCATCTATCATCATACGGTCATCTATACGATAGTTGTCAATGAGTAGATTATCTAAAAAGGTATCTACTTCTGAAATACGTACATCAGCCAAAAATCCTAAAGTTCCTGCATTAATTCCAAGGACTGGTTTATGGTAACCATAACTCTTTCGTACTAATGAAAGCAGTGTACCATCACCTCCTAAAGAGACCAAAAAATCTGAACGATCACATAGTTCATTAAACTCAATGCCATCTGAAAGACCCAACATTTTACTTGAGTGTTCTACTAACAACACCTCAATCTGTCGAGCTTCAAACTTCTCTTTTATCTCTTTATATATTGGTAAAATCTCTGGAGCCTCAGGCTTTATTACAAAACCTGCAACTTTAGTTCGTGTCAATTTTTCATCACTCACCAATATTCTCCTATCTAAGTATAACTGTAGAATATCATAAAATCACTTGTTCATTCTCGTTATATCTTAAATTATTATATTTATTATTTAAGAAGTGATACTTTATCTTTTCCAAAACCCACTTCATATTAAGATTAGCTTTTTTAGAATAGGGTTTTAAAAAATGTCTCATTATCTAGGAATATATACCTTCTGCCCTACATGTAAAAGTGAACGACTACTCCTAATTTTAGCATTAGCTCGAACTATCTTCGATACAGCTCTCTCATCTCCATAAAACTTTTTAGCAATCATCGCTAGAGTATTTCCTTTTTCTACAATGATGTATCTTCTTTTAGTTTTATTATCTTTTCTTGGAATAACTAACTTCTCACCTAATCGTAAAGATGTCTTTGCACTCTTAATTCGTCTATTGGCTCTCACTATTCGCTTATACTCTTTTTCATCACCATAAAATCTTTTTGCCAATACAACTAAGCTATCACCCTTTTTTACACGAATAATACGAGGCTTTATCTTCTCATAGTGTGCAACAAGAGTTGGTTTTCGTTTTTTAACTATCACCTTTTTTACTTTTGGCTTTTTAGGAGTTACCTTCTTATGAACTTCATGTTTATTAACAACCCTTTTAACTTTTTCTTCTTTTACCTCTTGAATATTTGCAACTTTTAATGTTTTAATCTCATTCTCTTTTATTGTAATCTCACTATCTTGTGAGTTTATCTTTACAACTTTTTTACTTTTTGGCTCTTCAATCTTTCTCTCTTTTTCAACAACTGTTGGCATAGCAAGTTCTTCTATGTAATGCGTTGAGGGTTCTTTTTCAACTTTAGGCTCACTCTTCTGAACAACAACAGAAGAACTCTTTTTCTCTTTTGGAGTAGATTGTTCTACCTCTATAGGTTGAGGTTTAGATTCTAAAGGAGTAAAACTCCTCTTTTCCTCCTCAAGATTGTTATCTGTAGGTTCATTTTTAGACTCTTTTTCTACTGTAGATGTTGCTACTTTATCATTTTGCAGTAACTCTCTATTTTGAGTTAAATAAAAAGCCCCTCCTCCAACTAAAAGAGCAATTAGAGATAAAAAGAGCAATTTTAACTTACTTCTATGAGGCTCTTCATCTTCATAGTAGCTATCTTCTTCAAAGAAAGCATACTCATCATCAACACTTGGTCCCTCTATCTTCTTTACAATAATATTCTCTTCTTGATTTGACATTATAACTTCCCAATTTTGTTATTGTATGTAAGTATAGCATAAGTTGAAACGACTTAAGCACTAATTAGCTAAAATACACCCCTCAATATCAAAGGGTAAATAATAATGGAAAATAGAAGTAAAGATTTTTTAAGAAGAGTTGTAGAAGAGGATTTAAAAGCTGGTAAATACAAAGAGATTATCACACGCTTTCCCCCTGAACCAAATGGTTTCCCCCACATTGGACATGCAAAGTCTATTAGTATTAACTTTGGAATAGCAAAAGATTACCAAGGGCGTTGTAACCTTAGAATGGACGACACAAACCCCACCACAGAAGATACCCAATATGTAGAGGCGATTAAAGATGCTGTAGAGTGGCTTGGATTTAAGTGGGACAAAGAGGTACGTTACACCTCTGATTACTTCTCTAAACTCTATGAGTATGCTATTAAACTTATTAAAATGGAAAAAGCCTATGTAGATTCTCTACCCGAAGAGGAGATGAGAGAGTACCGAGGAACTGTTACCCAAGCAGGAAAAAGAAGTAAGTACGCCAACAGAAGTGTAGAGGAAAATTTAGAGCTTTTAGAGCGAATGAAAAATGGAGAGTTTAAAGAGGGAGAGCATGTCTTAAGAGCTAAAATAGATATGGCTTCACCAAATATGAAAATGCGTGACCCCCTACTCTACCGAATCAAACACGCCCACCACTTTAGAGCAGGTGATGAGTGGTCAATCTACCCTATGTATGACTTTGCCCACTGCCTCTCTGACTATATTGAGGGGGTGACCCACTCTATCTGTACTTTGGAGTTTGAAAATAATAGAGAGATTTATGATTGGGTACTTGACACCCTAGAGCTAGAGCCTCCAAGACCCTACCAACATGAATTTGCACGGCTTAATATCAACTATACCGTTATGAGTAAACGAAAACTCTTAGAGCTTGTAGAGAAAGAGGTAGTAAGTGGTTGGGACGACCCAAGGCTACCAACCATTGCAGGGCTTAGAAGAAGAGGATATACTCCTGAATCTATCTTAAACTTTTGTGAACAGATTGGAGTTGCCAAAG
>JALVEV010000095.1 GCA_027030605.1 Campylobacteraceae bacterium
CACTCAAGTAGTGCAACTATCATATCGTGTCGGCGTTTAAACCACGCAATACTCATAAGTTTATCTTTACCAATATCTAAAATAAAGTGAACAGGTATAAAGAAGAGAACTTTAAATAGATAGAGTGCAATAAAGGTAAAGATATGCCCAGAGGCTAAAAAGCCAACAGCAATAACCCCTAAGCCCTCCATAAGAAGGAAAGGTATTCCAAAAATAGCTAAAACAACATAGCGATTCATATTTTCAATATGTTGCTTAAAGAAAGAGGCTATTTTACTCTTTTGAAAGCTTTGTGAAGTCTTTTTAAAGCCAAGCTCCCAAAAAATCTCTAAAAATAGAACAACTATAATAGCTGTTACAAAAAATATAATACGTGCGAAAAAGTTTTGAAGTCGAACCTTCTTCTCTTTACTCTTTTTATACTCCTCTTTTGTAGCATAGAGTCTATTTTCATACTCCTCTAAAAACCACTCTCCAAAACGTTTTAATATTGAGCCTATCTTTTTCCAAAGATTCTTAGTAAAGGGAATATACTCTCCTAATAATAAGATGAGAATAACTACCAATAAAATTTCATGCAACATATTTTTCCTTATCTACCTTTAATTAAAAAAATATTATATCCATCTAAGACCAAACTACTCGCTTAAACGTTTAATCTTTGCCCCTAAAGCAGAGAGTTTTCCCTCTAAATTATCATACCCTCTATCTAAATGATAAATTCTATGAACATTAGTTACTCCTTTTGCTACAAGTCCTGCTAAAACCAATGCTGAACTTGCACGTAAATCAGTTGCCATGACATCTGCTCCATAGAGCTGTGCTACAGGTTTAACTGCTGCAACTGAACCTTTTAACCATATATCAGCACCTAAACGGTTTAACTCTGAGACGTGCATAAATCGGTTCTCAAAGAGTCTCTCTTCTATGACCGACTCACCGATTGCCATGGTTGCTACAGCCATAAATTGTGCTTGCATGTCTGTTGGAAATCCAGGGTACTCTGTAGTTACTAATGATATAGGTTTAAGTCTACTTGTTCCACTAATCGTAATCTTCTCTCCCTCTATCTCAAAACTACATCCCATTGCTTCAAGTTTATCAATAGATGCTTCAATATGAGCAGGGTTTACCTTTTCAAGAGTAATGGTCGAGTTAGTAATGGCTGCTGCACAGAGGTAAGTCCCAGCCTCTATACGGTCAGGAATTATCTCTACATCTTTAAATGTTAAAGGTTTCTGTCCTGTTCCTTCAACAACAATCTCTGATGTTCCAATACCATCTATTTTAACTCCAGCATCTGCTAACATTTCACAGAGCTGTACAATTTCAGGCTCTTTGGCTGCATTGACAATAGTCGTTGTTCCATGAGCTAGAGCTGCTGCCATAAGGGTATTTTCTGTTCCACCAACGGTGATTTTGTCAAATACTATCTTCGCCCCTTGTAGACCATTTGGTGCTTCTGCTCTTACATATCCACCCTTTATCTCAATGGTTGCCCCCATCGCCTCCATCGCTTTAAGGTGTAAATCAATTGGGCGTTGACCAATAGCACACCCACCTGGAAGACTCACTTCACACTCCCCAAAACGAGCTAGAAGTGGTCCCAAAACTAAAATAGAGGCTCTCATTTGAGAGACAATCTCATAGACAGCTTTAGTAGAGTTCATAGTCCCATTATTAATGTTGGCTACTGTATCTTTATGCTCCACTCTACTACCTAAAATATCTAAAAGTTTAAGAAGTGTTCTAATGTCAACAACATTGGGTAGATTGGTTAATTTAACAGGTTTGTCAGAGAGAATAGTTGCTGCAATAATTGGTAAAGCCGAGTTTTTGGCACCTGAAATTTTAATGGAACCCGAAAGCTTGGCTCCTCCAGTTATTTGTAAATAATCCATATTATATATCCATTTATTTTAATGCAGTAATTTTAGCTAAAATAAGTTATAACTACCCACAATTACTTTAAAAACTTCATTAATCACTAACCCATTTTCTGCTAAAATATTTTTTATCTTAAAACTATATAAAGGACATAAATGCAGATAGAGTTAACTCCCGAAGCACTTTTAACCCAACTTGGATATACCAAAACAGATAAGTCTATAGAGCAGATAAAAAAGACTATTGAAAACACTAAAGGTTTTGAAAAATTTTCTAAACATATCTTAGCACTACATGATGAGTTGGCACATCTAAAGGGATTTGTAGCCCTCTCTAATTCAAAAAATGTTTTCAAAATAAAAGGTAGTGAAAACACCTCAAAAGAGATTCAAGAGGAGTTTACAGAGCTAGTTAACCACTGGGCAAAAAAATATAAAATCGAAACAGAGAAAGTAGCTAACAAACCAACCTACTATATCCTTGGTCAATAAAGGTATCTATGCCACTTAGTACGCTTAACGAAGAGCAGCTAAGTGCTGCTACTGCTCCCATGGGAAACAATCTTATTATTGCTTCTGCTGGGACAGGAAAGACCTCTACTATTGTTGGGCGTATTGCTCAACTTATCGACAAAGGGACTGACCCCTCTAAGATTCTTCTACTAACCTTTACCAATAAAGCGGCAGGTGAGATGTTGGCTAGAGTTGGACGCTACTACCCACCACGCATTGTCAACAAGATTGAGTCTGGAACTTTTCATGCTGTCTCTTATAGGTGGTTAAAAGAGCTTAACAGCAACATCTCATTGAAGCAACCAGGAGAGTTAAAGACCCTCTTTCGTTCAGTTTATGAGAAGCGTCAACTTAAACGTCTTAACCTTGAGACTGAACCTTTTTCATCTACCTACCTTTATGAACAGTATTCACTCTATCAAAATGCTTCATTAGATGGCTTTGATGTTTGGTTTTTAGAGAAGTACCCAGAGCATAGACCTCTTATAGATATCTATATGGATATTATTGATGAGTTTGAAGCGACTAAAGAGCAGTATGGTTTTGTCTCATTCAATGACCTCTTACTTAAGATGAAAGCCCATTTAGAGGAGCATGGCAGAGACCTCGTGGAGGTTTTAGTCGATGAGTACCAAGATACAAATACCCTACAGAGTGCTTTAATAGACGCAATGAAACCACCTTCGCTCTTCTGTGTAGGAGACTATGACCAAAGTATCTACGCTTTTAATGGTGCTAACATTCAAAACATAGCCACCTTTGCCAAGCGTTATCCCAATGCCAATGTATTTACTTTAGATAAAAACTATCGGTCATCGGGTAGCATTTTAGCTTTGGCAAACCGTGTCATTGAGCGTAATGAGCGTATCTACCCTAAAAAGTTGGTTGTAACAAGAAGAGGGAAAAACCAACCTCCAAAACTACTTGTCTACAACGAACTCTTTGACCAATACCAAAACATCGCCAAAACCATTAAACAGAGTTATACCCCTGCTAATGACATCGCTGTTATCTTTAGAAATAATGCCTCTGCTGATGGTATAGAGGCTACTCTGCGTGAGATGGGAATTCCCTCAAAACGTAAGGGGGGAAATAGCTTCTTTGAAGCAAAAGAGGTTAAGTTTCTGCTAGA
>JALVEV010000096.1 GCA_027030605.1 Campylobacteraceae bacterium
CTCTATCTCAATAGCTCGTTCTCTATTTTCAGGTGCATCTCTATCATCATCAAAAATAATTTCATTTTTTACTTCAGCCATATCTAAAGCTTCAGTTGAAGAGTTCTCTTCAGAAGAGAAGAAAGTGTCAACAATTTCATCTCTCTTTTCAAACTTCTCAATATCAACTTCTGTTTGTTGAACTTTCTTAGAGTTTGAAAGTGATACTTTAGTTCTTTCTTCTACAGTATCGTTTAGTTCTTTCTCTTCTACTTTAGGTTCTGCCTTCTCTATAGTCTCGTTAAGTATCTCTTTTTGAGCCTCTTCTTTTAGAGCAGTAATATCTGCACTATTTTCTAAAACAGAAATACTCTTTTTAACTGCTACAATAATTGCACTCTTTTTAAATAATCCCATTACTCCCGATGTAGGATGTTGCACTATCTCATAATTAATCTCTGTAACAGAACATGATAACTCTTTTGCAGCCTTGCTGTAGGCTTCTTCTAATGTGTCAGCTTCTATTCTTTTCATTTGCATGTCCATTCTCTCCCCAAATAGTTATTTATTTCTTTGTTGTTACTGCTTTAGCAGCTTTTTGTTTTGCGTAAGCGTTATTAATGACAATCTGTTGTCCAATAGTAAATATGTTATTTACTAACCAATAGAGAACCAATCCAGCAGGGAATGTTAAGAAAAATAGTGTCATTACCACAGGTAAGTACTGGAAAATTTTCTGTTGCATTGGGTCTGTCATAGTGTTTGGTGTAAGCTTCTGTTGGTACCACATAGAAGCACCCATCAAAATTGGTAATATAAAGTATGGGTCTTTTTGTGATAAATCTTGAATCCATAACATCCATGGAGCCCCTTGTAGTTCAACAGAGTTTAAAAGTACACGATAGATACCAAAGAAGATTGGAATCTGTAAAAGCATTGGTAGACAACCCCCCATTGGGTTAGCACCATGTTTTTTGTACATCTCCATCATTTTTGCATTCATCTTTTGTGGGTCTTTAGCATACTTCTCTTTTAACTCTTTCATCTGTGGAGCTAAATCTTTAAGACGTTGCATCGACATCATACCTTTATATGAGAGAGGGAAAAGTAAAAGTTTTACAAGTAAAGTAAAGATTATAATTGCCCAACCCCAATTACCTATATAGTCATTAATCCATGATAAAACTTTAAACATAGGTTTTGCAATCATAGTAATAAGACCATACTCAATAGCATCAGTTAATTTAGGATTAATAGATGCTAAAACTTTTGACTCTTTTGGTCCAAGATAACCCTGCAACTTAAACGATGCTTTACCCTCTACAAAGAGTAGAGCATTCTCCTCTTTAGTTACTTGAGTATAAACAGTAAGAGGAGTCTCAAAATTATATAAAATTGAGGTAAAGTATCGGTCAAATGCAGAGGTAAACTCAACATCTTTAAGTGTTAAAGCCTCTTCTGCATCACCATCTTCAATAATCTTTAAAGTACCATTCTTCTGCTTAATCATTACCCCTTGAACAACCATATACATTGTATGGTCAGCATTTGGTCGTTGACCTGGCATAATAAAGTAATCTTTAGGAGTTGAGAGATTAATATTAATATCATAATGACCATCTTTGTAGAAAGTCAACTCTTTTGTAACGGTTGTATCACTTAACTTTTGTGTTAAGATAACTTTTCCACTTCCATTAGAAATATCTAAAGTAGTACTAGATGTAGTATAAGGTGTTTTAAGGGCTTCAGCATTAAGTGTAGGCTCACTAAAACGTACCTCTAAAGGCTTTACCCAAGCAGGATTTAAAAGTTTAAGTGGTTTTCCATTATACTCATACTTTTTTTCTAACATTGTTGCCTGTGCAATACGTCCTAACTCATCAATCTCATAAATAAACTTATCAGACTTAACTATTGTCAAAGCTTTCACAGTTGAAATAGGAGTAGATGAAGATTGCGTTAAAGCAGGAGCTTGTACCGTAGTAGTGTCACTCTTGACAATTTGAGGTGTAGAAGATTGTTTAACTTGAGCCGTTTGATTTTGCTCAAGATTAGTTGCCGTCTTTGGCATTAGTATATCAAATGCTACAAATACTGCAAAAGACAATGCCAATGCAAGTAAAAGTCGTTTTTGAAGATCGTTTTGTTGTTCCACTAGAATTTACCTTTTTATTCTTTTTATATTAAACATTTACATTAATGTTAAATTATATTAATATTTTAAGAATTATATTTAAAATAATAGGTAAATTATATCAAAAAGTGTTTAAAAAAATCATTGTATAAACGCTTTTAAACGCTTTAATGCTTTAAATAACTCTTGATTGGTTTTATTATACTCATTTAGAAGAATATTTGGCTTGGCAACAAGTATATATCGTCCAGCTTTAAGATTATCAAGTGAAGTTAAAAAGTGGGCACGAAGCAGTCGTTTTGCTCGATTACGATGAACGGCATTACCAACTTTTTTGCTGGCAACGATGCCAATCTGATACTCTTCTTCGCAAGGTTGGAAAAAAAGCACAAATTGTGAGGTGTGGACAGTTTTAGAGTTGTTGTAAACTCTGTTGAACTCCTTAGTAGTTTTAATACTACTAAAATGTTTTAAACTGCTAATCTTTTTCTACCTTTTGCTCTTCTAGCAGAGATTACTTTTCTTCCGTTTTTAGTTTTCATTCTTGTTCTAAATCCGTGAGTTCTTTTTCTTGGTGTGTTATGTGGTTGAAAGGTTCTTTTCATAACTTAGTACCATCCTTATTAGTATTTTACTCAAGAGTAAACTTTGAGCATTTATTTGAAACGAGATTCTACCCCAAATATGCTTAATAGATTGATAGAATGTTTAACATTTTTAAGTATTATCCATCTTTTACTAAAAAAGAGGCTAAGAGAGTCTCTTTTTTAGTAGCTCATTTACCTTTTGAGGGTTTGCAGAACCTTTTGAAGCTTTCATGGTTTGACCAACAAAGAAGCCAAACAGTTTCTCTTTTCCACCTTTAAACTCCTCAACCTTTTCAGGGTTTGCAGCTAAAATTCCATCTATAATCTCTAAAATAGCTCCATCATCACTCACTTGTGCTAACCCCATAGAGTCAATAAGCTCTGAGATGTCTGCATCTTTTTCCATGAGAACATCTAAAATCTCTTTAGCACCCTTTCCTGAGATGGTTCCATCATCAATCTTAGAGACCAACTCACCAAGTTTTGTTGCACTTACAGGAGAGTTTGTAATGTCAAACTCTGTCTTTTTAAGACGACCTAATAACTCTGTAGTTAACCAATTCACCGATGTTTTAGGAGTCGCCCCTGTCTCTAGCATTGTCTCAAAGAAAGATGCTAACTCTTTTTCAGAACAGAGAACTAAAGCATCGTATCGTTTAATCTTTAACTCATCAACATATCGTTTTACTTTAGCATCAGGAAGCTCAGGCATCTCTTTGGCTTCCTCTATCATCTCTTGGGTTACCACCAATGGACGTAAGTCAGGGTCAGGGAAGTAACGGTAGTCAGCAGCCTCCTCTTTCCCTCTCATTGATT
>JALVEV010000097.1 GCA_027030605.1 Campylobacteraceae bacterium
AAGTGGGTATAGACTTGCAAGAGCAGATAATCTATGAGACCTCTTGTGTGAAGTATGCTAAAGAGCAGAAGCCTAAAGAGGGTGCTGTTATTATCTTTACCTCTCCATCTACTATTAAGTGCTTTTTCAAGAACTTTGAGTGGGATAGCTCCTATTTGGCTGTTTTGATTGGTCATGCTACTAGAGAGCATTTTCCCAAATACTGTAGATATGTTGTGGCTGATGAGCCTTTGATTGATGCGTGTGTTGAAAAGGCTAAAGAGATTAAAGAAAGTCACTAAAAATAGTGACTTTTAGTATAATTTTTGCTATAATTTTCTCAACCTGAATGGTTCGACTACTGTTAATTGTGGTCCAACATTATCTTTTGTGGGACATGTAGTTGACTGGTGTGTGGATGACTTCGTTTGAGTAAGCCTAGCTTACGAGAAGCTGTCCCCTAAAGGTCACTCTCTCCTACACCGTTGGCTTTTAGGGCCGGCTTTATGCAGAACGGCTATTCGGGGCAATAACGTAATTTTTTTACGTTATTAATTACTAATAAGAGAAAGTATTTTTATCTGTTTCACGTTCAATGATACGATAAGTCTTCATAACTTCATAGACAAAAACCTCTGCATTAATATTAGCAACAGATAACATATGTAGTGTTCGGTCAATTGCTTCCATGGAACTTAATAAAATCTCAATTTTTATTTTTTGTGTAAAGTCTACAGTGTAGGTTGACCCACGATACCCTTCGATATGAATATTATCTTCATCATACTGTTTTATAGAAGTTAGGTTAATTCTTTTAACACCAATTTCTCTTAGTAGTTGTTTAATCTCTTCTACTTTATTTTCATTAACGAGTAGTTCTAGCTTAATCATAATATTTCCTTATTTTTTAATATATTATAACATAATTAACTAATTTTATACAGATAAATTTAAATCAACCTTATCTATAGAATCAATAGTGTATAATTCTGTTGATAATAAAATTGGAGAATCATAAGTGAATGTATTAGTTATTGGTGCTGGTGGACGAGAATACTCGATTGGGATGGCACTTCGAAAAGATGAGAGAGTAGAAAAATTATATTTTGCCCCAGGAAATGGTGCGACTGATGAGTTAGGTGAAAACTTAGATATTTCAGACTTTAATGAGTTGGCTGATTTTTGTGAAGCAAATGATGTAGAACTTACTATTGTGGGGCCAGAAGCTCCTTTAGTAGCAGGGATTGTTGATTTGTTTGAAGAGAGAGGGTTAAAGATTTTTGGACCTTCTGCTAAAGCTGCACAGCTTGAAGGTTCTAAGATTTTTATGAAAAACTTCTTAGCACGACACAACATACCAACGGCAAAATATATAGAGACTGACTCTTTAGAGGAGGCGTATAAGTTTATTAATACTCTTGAAGCTCCTATTGTAGTTAAGGCAGATGGTCTTTGTGGTGGTAAAGGGGTGATTATAGCTCAAAATCATAATGAAGCTAAAAAGGCTGCGGGAGAGATGCTTTCAGGAAATGCTTTTGGTGAAGCTGGAACCTCTATTGTAGTTGAGGAGTTTTTAGATGGTTATGAACTCTCTGTTTTTGCTATCTGTGATGGTGAAGATTATGTGGTTTTACCTGCTGCACAAGACCACAAAAGACTACACAACAACGACCAAGGACCAAATACAGGTGGAATGGGTGCTTATGCTCCGACCCCTTTGGTTAATGATGAAATCTATAAGAAGTTAGATGAGAGAGTAATTGTTCCTACTTTGAAAGGTATGAAAGAGGAGGGGATGCCATTTAAGGGGGTACTCTTTATGGGTGTTATGGTGGTCGATGGTGAGCCAATAATTTTAGAGTACAATGTACGTTTTGGAGACCCAGAGTGTGAAGAGTTGATGCCTCTACTTAAATCTTCTGCACTTGATTTGTTCTATAAAGGGGCAACCAGTGACCTTAAAAACTTAAAAGTTGAGTTTCATGATAAGTTTGCAGTAGGGGTTGTAATGGCTTCTAAAGACTATCCTTATAAGAGTTCACCTCCTGCTGAGATTATTGTAGATGAGATAGTTCATGATGAGATTTTTGCTCAACATGCACATATCTCTTATGCTGGAGTAACACGAGATGAAGAGGATGGTAAACTCTATGCTACAGGTGGTAGAGTTTTAGTCTGTGTTGGGCTTGGAGATACTATTGAAGAGGCTCAAAAACGAGCTTATATGTTAGTTGGTCAAGTACATTTTGCTGGAAAGCATTGTCGTACAGATATTGCTTATCAAGTATTAAATAAATAGTAATTTGGATATAGATGCGTAGCCTTTTTCTTTTACTTGCTCTTTCATTCTCTCTTTTTTCAAAAGACATAGTGGAGGTATTTGCAGGAGAGATGACCTCTACAAAAAGTCATTTTCATGCAACTGATGGTGTTGTTTTGTTGTATGATGGAGCTTTGTTAAAAGCTAAAGAGGCTACATATGATAAAAATGAATCTCTATTAAAACTTTATGGTGGAGTAGAGATGATACGAAAAGATGAAAATAGAGTCTTTTCTGATACCTTAGAGATAAATACAACAACTAAAAAGATTGAGTTTAAAAAGTTACTTTTAACCACGGTTGATGATTTATGGATTGATGCTAAAATAGCAGGGAAGGAGAATGAAAAGTATAAAATTAAAAACTCAACACTCTCCTCTTGTAATCAAAAAAATCCAGAATGGAAGATAGAGTTTTCAGAAGCACTATATAATAAATCTAAAAACTATATAACACTCAATGATGCTAAACTTAGTTTTTTTAATGTACCTATCTTTTATTTTCCCTATTTATCTTTTCCTACTATTCATGAACGTACTACTGGTTTACTCTTTCCCTTCCTTCAACTCTCTTCAGATGAAGGAGTGATGTATCAACAGCCAGTTTTTTACGCTCCTATTGAAAATTTTGATATGGAATTTAATCCTCAAGTAAGGACAAAGAGGGGAGCAGGTATGCATGTAACAACTAGATTTGTTGACTCTAATAGTTCAAAAGGCAAGTTTCGAGTTGGTTATTTTAAAAATTTTGACTCTTACGCTAATAGTAATCATTTTAATCAAGAGCATTATGGAGCTGAGTTTTTTTATCACTCTACAAATTTTCTTCCTAAAACAGATTTTCTTAATAGTTATAAGCAAGGTTTATATGCTAATGTGACTTATCTAAATGATTTAGAATATTTAAATCTACAAAAAAATTCAGCAAGTTCATTAATTTCAACAAACTTAGTGGAATCAAGAGTTAATGCCTTTTTATATGATGAACAGGATTATTTAGGGATTTATGCTCGATATAATATTGATACAAGTAAACATAGTAATCGTGATACAATTCAGGAGATACCTAGTTTACAGTATCATAGTTTTATGAAATACTTATTGTCTGATAATCTTTTTTATACTTTTGATGCAAGGGTTCATAACTATACTAGAAGAGAAGGAAGTAGAGCATTTCAGACAGAGTTTGACTTACCTATTACCTATTATGACTCTTTTTTTAACGACTATTTAGACCTCTCTTTAACTGAAAATCTCTATTTAAGTGATGTCTTTTTTTCTAATCAAAAGGAGAATGGAGAGGATTATCGTTTTTATAGAAACTTTCATACTTTAGAAATTTCATCAGACTTGACTAAGCAGTATGACTCTAATATTCATACTATTCATCCTTCTATTGTCTATACTAAACCAAGTTTTGAGAATGAAGAGCCTTTTAAGTATAAAAATTTAAATCAAGAACAAAAAGAGCTTTTTGTAACACAAACTGAGCTTGAAAACTTATCTTTAGGGTTGAGTCAATATTACTATAATTCAGGATTAGAGTTAAATCTTTTCCATCGAATGGGAATGATAAGTTATCCTCATTCAGATTTACCACAAGGGGATATTAATAATGAGTTTGCATATACTCAAGGTTATTTTAATTTCTATTCAAATCTTTTCTACTCGCTAGATAAAAATAAGCTACACTCCTTAACAACTTCTATTAGTTATACTAAAAGTGATTATGATATAATGATGACACATTTTTATAATTATGATTTAATATTGGATAAAGAAGCAACAAGTTTCCTACATACTTCAGTGACACACACAATTAATCAGCATAATCAATGGTATGCTAGTACTGATTTAGATTTGTCAAATTCATTTAATCATCAGTGGAATATTGGTTGGTCTCACCGTCAAAAATGTTGGGGAGCAAAGTTGAGTTTTGGACAAGAGCAGATTCCCAATGTAGATACATCATTTAGAAATACAGCACTCTATTTTGAAATAGCACTAAATCCTTTAGGTGCTATTTCTAGAAACATAGAGCAAGATTTTTCACGACAAGGTAATAGATAATGAAAACAGAAGCAAAAATAGGTCTCTTTATTACAGTGTCACTCTTCTTTCTCTTTGGGTTATTGACTCAGTTAAGTAGTTTTGACACTCTATTTAAAAAATCCTATCCTATCTTTGCACAAATTGGAGATGGTTCTGGTTTAAAAGAGAAGGCAAAGGTAAAACTAAAGGGGGTAGATATTGGTTATGTTGAAGAGATTAGTTTAGTTAATAATGAGGTTCAAACAAAATTGATGATTGATGAGAATGTAAAAATTCCTAATGATTCAGTCATTGTAATCTCTCAAGATTCCCTTTTAGGTGGAAAATTTTTAGATATTAAACCAGGGAACTCCTCTCACTATATTGAAAAAAATCAACTACTTTCAAAAGAGGAGAAGGTCTCTTCAATAGCAGATGCTTCAACATCAGCAGATGAGGCTTTTAAGCAGATTTCACTGTTGGTTAAAGATATGCGAGAGATTTTTAATAAAGGTGGACAAGAGGATATTCAACAGACTCTAGCAAACTTAAGAGAGTTCTCTACTCTCTTAGCCTCTATCTCTACTGAAGATAATCAGACTATTCATGATATTTTAACCAATACCAATAAGGCTCTTTTAAATGCAAATAAGACCATTGATAAGTTTGGAAATATGAGCAATGAAATCTCTGGAACATCAAAAGAGTTTAAACGTGTTGCTCTCAATATTAATAAAGATTTACCAGAAATCATGGCAAGAATTAATAGTTTAACTAAAGAGTTAAATAGTGTATCTAAAACTTTAAATAAAAAATTGCCAACAGCAATGGATAAGTTTGTTCATTTAGAAGATAATATAAATGGTGTTATTAAAGATAATAAAAAGAGTCTATCTAATGCATTGACATCAGTAGATAGTTTTTTCTCTAATGGTACTGATACTATAGAAAAGGTAGATAAGTATTTAGATAGTTTAATTAAGACTGAACTACATGTTGAGATGAGAACAGATGAGGTTTATGATGATGGTGGATACTCTAAAACAAAACTAAATTTAGCACTTAAGCCTGACCCTACTAGATACTATCTTTTAGGGATTACTTCGGGTCCAGACTTTACAGAAAATAAAGATGAACAACGAGGTTTTATAGGAAATAAAAAGCATCAGAGTGGTGATTTCTTACTCTCTGCACAGTATGGAAAGCGTTTTGATGATTTACTCTTTAGAGTTGGTATTATAGAGAATCAAGGTGGAGCAGGAGTTGACTACTTTGCATTAAATGACACTTTAAAGTGGAGTACAAATATTAGTGACTTTAATGCTGTAAATGACATTAGAGGAACAAATCCAAACTTAACAACTACAATACGTTATCAGTTTTTTAAACATATTAATGCCTATTTGAGTGGAAACAACCTTCTTAATAGCCGTGCAAACTCAGTATCGGTAGGATTGGGTGTTAGTTTTGTAGATAATGACCTAAAAAATCTTTTAGGTACAGCAGCTGCTTCAAGTGGAACAAAATAGTAGGAGTTTGATAATAAAAAAGAAAAATGAATTTTTATTTGAAGATAGGCAAGATGCTTCTGAACAACTAATTGCTGAGTTGCCTTCAAATATATTTTTTTTAGAAGATGTCATAGTCTTAGGTGTTAGTGAAGGTGGAGTCTATTTTGCTAATACCTTAGCAAAAAAATTAAATGCACCTTTAGATATTTTATTGACAGAGCATATCTACTCTTATATTAACCCTGAATTAGCAATTGCTATGGTAGGGGAGACAGAGGAGATAGTCATTCATAAAGCATTGACGGATGCATTTGATATTCCTAAAGACTACATCTATAATGAAGCGTATAATAAATATAGTAATGAAATTTTACGCTATATAAAAAAATATCGACAAGGAGAAAAATTAGGGAGTTTAGAGGGTAAATATGTAATTTTAACTGATGAGTGTGTTGAGACAGGATTAACCATGATGGCAGCTGTTAAAACAGCCATATCTCTAGGGGCTAAAAATATTTTCATTGCTGTACCAGTTTTAGATAATGTTGTTTATGAAAACTTAGTAACAATTTGTGATAATATTTTTTGTCCACATAGGATAGATGACTATATCTCTATTGAGTATTACTATAAAGAGCTTAATCCTTTTAGTTTAGATGAAATAGAGAAGATTATGAAGAATAAAAATAACCAAGGAAAAGAGTAATAATGAGTGAACAAAATATTGTAGTTAGTTGCAACAATTTAGAAGAGAAGTATCGGTTTAATAAAGTAGCAAAACAGGCAAGTGGAGCAGTAATTTATAGTTGTGGAGATGCTGTACTATTGGCAGCTATTGCGATTGACCCAAAACCTGTTGAAGAAGATTTCTTACCTTTAACTGTTCAGTATGTTGAAAAATCGTATGCTGCGGCAAAAATTCCAGGTGGATTTGTTAAACGTGAAACCAAACCAGGTGACTTTGAAACTTTGACATCTAGAATTGTTGACAGAAGTCTACGTCCACTTTTTCCAAAAGGATTTCACTACCCTGTAGTAGTTACTATTACAGTTTTAAGTGCAGATGAAAATGTAGATATGCAAGTAGCAGCCATGCATGCAGCCTCAGCTGCTCTGTACACGTCTGATATTCCAGTTAATCAAGTAGTAGCTGCTGTGCGTCTTGGAAAAATTGATGATGAGGTGCTAATTAACCCTACATTAGTAGAGCAAGAGGAGTCAACTCTTGATTTACTTGTTGTGGGGTCTGGTTCAGATATTTTAATGATTGAGATGTGTGTTCACGCTTCTGAAAAAGAGCATGTTCAGTTGACTAATGAGCTAGAGGAAGATGAGCTTTTAGAGATTATAGATATTGCTCAAACAGCGATTGAACAGGCTACAACAGAGTATAAAGTAGGTTTTGAACCAGCTAAAAAAGAGGAGATAGAGCTAGAGTTGGTTGAAGAGAGAGAGGATGAAAACCTCTATAACTTTATTGCAGAGAACTATGTTGAGGAGGTAGCAGAGGCTGTCCAATCTATGGCAAAATCAGAACGAAGTGAAGAGCTTAAAAAAGTTTGTCAATCTATTATAGACGCCTTGGAAGAGAGAGGTGAAGAGGTAGATAGAGAGTTGGTCTCTAAAATGTTAGATGCATATAAAAAGTCAGTAGTTCGTTCACTCATTTTAGATAAGTCGGTTCGTGCTGATGGAAGAGCGTTAAATGAAGTACGCCCTATTGATATTGAGACCAATATCTTGCCATCGGTTCATGGCTCTTGTCTCTTTACTCGTGGTCAAACACAAGCACTTGTTACAGCAACATTGGGAGATATGAAAGCAGCTCAATCTTATGATTTAATTGGTTCTAAGAGTGTGCGTTATGAGACCTTTATGGTTCACTACAACTTTCCTGCTTTCTCTGTTGGAGAAGCAAAACCTGCAAGAGCTCCAGGGCGTAGAGAGTTGGGGCATGGTAACTTAGCAAAACGTGGGTTAGAGCCTACACTTGACCTTAAAAGAGATGGTACTATTCGTCTGGTTTCAGAGATTTTAGAGTCAAATGGTTCTTCATCAATGGCTACAGTTTGTGGTGGTTCTTTAGCTCTTAGAGCAGCAGAGGTAGAGACCTCTAAGTTAGTAGCAGGAATTGCTATGGGGCTTGTAACCGATGGAGAAAAATATTGTGTACTTTCAGATATTATGGGACTTGAAGACCACGATGGAGATATGGACTTTAAGATTACAGGAACCCAAGATGGTATAACGGCTATGCAGATGGATATTAAACTTGGTGGAATTGAGGCAGAAGTTCTAAAAGATGCACTCTACCAAGCAAAAGAGGGGAGACTCCATATCTTGGGTATTATGGAAGAGGCACTAAAAGAGATGAATCCAAGCTCTGCACTTCCTAGTTCTATTGAGTTCTCGATTGAGTCGAGTCATATTCCTGCTATCATCGGTAAGGGTGGGGGAACCATTCGTGAGATTATTGAGAAGCATGGTGTAAGTATTGACATTGACCGTGATACAAATAGTGTTAAAATTACTGGTAATTCAAAAGATGATGTTGAGGGTGCTAAAGAGTTTATAGATGGTATCACCTCTGCTCCTGTAAAAAAGCAGATGGTTTATGAGATTAATAAACAGTACACGGGAAAGATTAAGAAGATTGTTGAGTTTGGTATGTTTGTAGAGATGCCAGATGGGTATGATGCTCTTTTACATATCTCAAAAGTGGCTAAAGAGAGAGTAAACAATTTAGAAGAGCGTTACAGCGTTGGGGATACTATTGATATTGTTGTGTTAGAGCAAAAAGGGAAAAAAGTAGAGCTTTGTACTCCTGCTTATTTGTTGTAGATTTTTCAAATCTCTTTTCGTAGGGTCGATTTATCGACCACACCCTAGAGACTTGCTATAAAACAGATTTTATACTATAATGCTTTAACTATAAAATGTATTTTATACCAAGGAGCTTTTTATGACACCAATACTCTCTAAACTATCCAAACAGTTCTTATCTAAAAAGAGTTCAAATTTTAAAAGATTTCTATATGAAGAGATAGACTTTAAAGCTTCTGTTATTGGTATAAAAGGTGGAAGAGGCTCAGGTAAGACAACCCTTTTACATCAATATGCCAAAAACTCCAAATTTAAAAAATCTCAAATTTTATATATCTCCTGTGACCACCCTGCGATGATTGGGCAAAATCTTTATGAGATAGCCGATGAGTTCTCTGCTTATGGGGGTAAGTTACTCATTTTAGATGAGATTCACAAGATAGATAATTTTGCTTCTCATATAAAAGCGATGTATGATTTTACCGATTTACAAATTCTGTTTTCAGGTTCATCTGCTATGAAGATAGAGCATGAGTTAGGGGATTTGTCACGAAGAGCATTAATCTATGATATGCCTGTACTCTCCTTTCGTGAGTTTCTCTCTCTTAAAAATATAGCTCATTTTCCTAAATATTCTTTAGAAGATATTTTAGAAAACCATGAAGATATAGCTATGGAGATAGTAGAGCAGATAAAACCGTTAGCCTTTTTTCAAGACTATTTAGAGCATGGAGCTTACCCATTTTTTAAAGAGGGGGAAAGCACTTATTCTAACCGTTTATGGGAGGTTGTTCAGAGTACTATTGATAGTGATTTAGCTTCACTCTTTAGTATCAATAGTGACAAATTAGATACCCTAAAAAAAGTACTCTATATGCTCTGTTGTACCTCTCCTTATGAGATAAACAAAGCAAAACTCTCAGGAGAAGCAGGAGTTGCATGGGCGACTCTCTCTAAATATTTGGAATATATGCAAAAAGGAAGTCTGCTCCATTTGGTTAGAGGTAGTAGTGGACACAAAACCCTTAAAACACCAAATAAAATTCTACTAAACAATCCAAATCTTTTTGCTGTTTTTTGTGCTAAACCCGATATTGGAGCATTAAGAGAGAGTTTCTTTGTCTCTATGCTTCAACCTAAACACCAAGTTCACTATCATCATCAAGGAGACTTTCTTTTAGATGAACGTGTTATTGTAGAAGTAGGAGGAAAATCAAAAGATGGCAAACAGATAGAGGGGTTAGACAATGCCTATTTAGCTCTTGATGATATTGAGTTTGGGTATGGTAATGCTATTCCTCTTTGGTTGTTTGGATTTTTGTATTAGAGGTGGATATTCAACGTTTGACTCCTAGAAAAAAGCCCTCAAAAAACAACATCAACTTTTAATTTATGCTATAATCAAACCAAAAAACAAGAGCAGTTATAAAAGAGTAGAAATGAAAAAGATAATCTATGGTGAAAGTAACTTTAGAAAAGTAAAAATAAACAATGACTACCTCTATATAGATAAAACAGAGTATATAGAAAAACTAGAAAAGACCAATGAGAGCTTTTTAATCTTTTTACGCCCAAGACGCTTTGGAAAATCTCTTTTTCTCTCTACACTACAATACTACTACGATGAAAACTCTGCTGATGAGTTTGAAGCTATGTTTCATAATACTTACATAGGAGCTAACCCAACTCCACTAAAAAACAGCTTTCGTATTCTGTTTTTTGAGTTTAGTGGGATTAATATTGATGGTGGAGTAGAGATAATCTATGAAGGATTTAAAGACAATATTAAATCGGCTATCTATAGATACTTTAGAGAGTATGGTTACAACATTACAAGAGAGAGCCTAAATAGCATACCAACACTAACAGGACTTATAAAATACTTTTTTGATGTTATAGAAGATGACAAAATCTATGTGCTTATAGATGAGTATGACCAATTTGCCAATGCCATACTTGCCCATAATATGCAAGATTTTCTACAAATAGTTGGCAAAGGTGGATTTGTACGGAGTTTTTATGAAGTTTTAAAAAGAGCTACCCTTTCAAATGTTATTCAAAAGATGTTTATTACAGGAGTTACCCCTATTACGCTTGATAGTCTAAGTTCTGGATTCAACATTGTTAGCAATATTTCAAATGAAGAGCCGTTTAATGCTCTAGCAGGATTCAGACAAGAAGAGGTAAACTACTCTTTAGAGCAGACGCTATTTAAAAAATGTCCTAACATAGAGAAAGAAGAGATACTTCACAAAATAAAAGAGTGGTACAATGGCTATCTTTTTAATGTTAAAGCAGAAGAGCGAATATATAATGCTACCTTAGTAAACTATTTTTTATCTAAATATGATTCTGAACGTTGTGAAATGCCAATTAAGATGCTAGATAGCAATGTAGCAAGTGACTACAAAACAATTATGAAACTTTTTAACATTGGCGATAGTGAAAGAAACTATGAAGTTTTAGAGGAGCTTATAGAAGATGGAACTGTCACAGGGATTATAAAAGATAGATACGATTTAAATCAAGAGTTTACCAAAGATGACTTTATTACCCTTATATACTCTATGGGATTTATTACCATAAAAGAGCAGATAACAGGAGAGCTAAATACCTTTGAGATACCAAACTATGTTATTAAAATTCTCTACTTTAACTACTTTGCAGTTGAGTTACAACGACGCAATAACTTTAAACTACATGACTCCTTTTCTCAAATAGTAACCAAACTGCTTTTGGGAGATATAGAACCATTTAAAGAGCAACTCAATGAGGTTATTAAGACTCTCTCAAATCGAGACCATCAAGGCTTTACAGAGAAGCATTTTCAAGTTATTACTTTATCGTTCTTGAGTTTTGCAAGTTTCTACTTTATAGAGTCACAACCTGAAAAAGATAGAAAGTATCCTGATATTTTACTAATAGGACGTGATGAGAAAGTACCAAACAACTACCTCTTTGAGTTAAAGTGGAAAAAAGAGAAAGATAGTTATGAGACCATAAAGCAAAAAGGGATAGAGCAGGTTGAGGAGTATAAAGAGCTTGACAAAGTAAAAAGCATTCCTAAACTTAGAAGTTTTCTACTGATAGGTTCTAAAGATGGGGTGGAGTTTGTGGAGGTTTAAAAGAAGAATAGCCGATAATCCCTATTAAAGCTCCCCTTACGACGAAGTCGCATAGGTCGTAGTGCCTCACTACGACATGAATTGGCATAAAATGGAAGTTGTTGTTTTAAGTAGAAGATTCAGCTAGTAGATTTTCAACGTTTGACTCCTAAAGTGTGGTTGTTTTCATCAGGGTAACTTTGCCCTAAATCAAACTTTTTTCAAGTCTTCTTACTCTTTTTAATTTATTTTTTGACGACTACTAAAACAAATTTTATCTTGATTTAGAAGGATAAAATGCTTTAAATTGTTCTTGTTTAAGAGTCTATACCTTAAAAATATAGTATTATAGTACTAAAATATTAAGGATTATAAATGAAATATCTAAAAAGAGCCATAAGAGAAGAGCTAGAAGAGTACTTGAAATATTTTCCTGTACTACTCATAAGTGGAGCTAGACAAGTGGGAAAATCTACTTTGGCTCTGCATTTGGGGATAGAGA
>JALVEV010000098.1 GCA_027030605.1 Campylobacteraceae bacterium
AACTTTTCACCTTGGTAGCCTAAGATGTAGTTGAGAACAGCTCCTAAAGTGTTACCAAGTGTTGCCCAAATAAGTAGCCAAAGAGCAGGGTAGCCCTCATTTAAATCGTAGAGTAGTATCGCTTCACTTCCTAAAGGAAAGAGTGTAGCAGAGATTAGAGCTGAGATAAAGAGGGTTAGGTAGACCATTTTTTAGATTAGTAGTACCAAAACCAAGAGAGAAGGGTTGTTTTCTCTTCTACTTTATCTATGTTTTTATAGGAGTATTTAAGATTTATAGCTGATTTTTGGTTAAAACTATAGGTAAAAAATGGCTCAAGACTCTTAATCTCTTGACTCTTACTAAACCACTCTTTTGATGCAGTAAGACCAAATTTTAAATCTTTTGAAGGGTTATAGAGTATTCCACTGTTAAGAGCAATGCTATGGTAGCTATTTTTTTTATAATAGATAGTTGGGGTTAGGGTGGTGTAGCCATAAAAGGTATCTCTTCCTAAGGTAACTCCTGCACCAGCTTTAAGATAACTGTAGAGTTCATCGTTAAATACTCTTTTTCCTCCTAAAGATACTTCCCATGAGATAGGTTTAAAAATCGTATCTTGAATAGCATAAGATTTAATCTCTAGTAGGTTTATCTCTTCTAGTTTTAGATTGTTCTTTTCTGCCTCTATGGCTGTATCGAAAAAGCTAATATATGCACCTGGAATGTAACCGTTATCATTGTCATAGATATCATGATAAGATACTTTTGTTCTTAGTTGAACTCTTTTATCGGTAAGAAAAGAAAAAGTTGTTTTTGCAGATAGATGCCCTTCTTGTGGGGAAGCAGGTTGAGCGATTTTCTCTTTATCTTTTTTACCTAAGGTACTTCGCATTTTTAGTATTTTTAAAAAGTTAGATAAGTACTCTTTTTTTGGAATTTCATTATTTGAACGTTTAATTTTTAGCATCTCTGTTGCTAACTCTAGTGATGCAATTTTCTCTTTAGTATTTAACTCTTTTATTAGGCTAAGGTTGTACTCATTGCTCTTGGCAAATGTTAAGGCAAGAGGATTATGCTCAATTGGGTGACTAATGGCTAAAATCTCTTTACGTTTAGAGGGTCTGTAGATACTCTCTTTAATTAAATTTTCATTCTCAATAGCTCTTAGTGTATCAATTGGAATAGCTTTATAGTTAAACTCTTTAACTAGGTTACTCTTCTTTTTAGCAACTTCAATTAACCATAAGAGATTATAGGAGCAGTTTTCTGCTAAAAAAAAGTAGTCAGCATAAAAGTGGCGAATTTCTAGAATATGGAGTACAAGTCTATCTATCTCTTCTTGTGTTAAATCTAGAGTATACTCCCAAATATCTCGTTGTTCTAGGTCAGAGTACTCTTTTAATTTTTTGTAATAGGGGGTAATGGAGTATCTACCCTCATATCCCCCAAATAGACCTTGATAGGCGTAGATAAAACCATTATCCTCATTGGTCTGTGCAGCATAGTTAACAGCATAAGAGAGAAGAGGAGTGTTTGAGTTATTATCTATTCGTAAAAAGGTATGACCAAATGCTGAAGCTGGGGAGTTCATGTGTGCAGAAGCTAAGATAATAGTTATCTTCTTTGCTCCTATCTCTTTTATCTCTTTTTTTAATTTTTTACATTGAGGTATAAATATGCTCTTTTTTAGTTGAGGAAGTTGTTGTAAAATCCATGTTGAACGCGATGGGTAGTAACAGAGGGTAGAGTTCTCATCATTACTTCTATCAGATGCAAGTTTGGAAATGAATGCTTTTAGTTCAGATTTTGGATTACGTTTTCCCTCTTTAGAGAAAAAGAATCGTTTATCATCAATCTCACTCTCTCCATTTTTAAAGTGTAAAAGTCGTCTCCATTGAGAACTATTAGCGAGTTTTGAGAGTTGTTCATCAGAAAAAAGAGGTTTTGAAAAAAGATTGGTAGAGAGGAGAAGCAGTCCAAAAAAGAGTATGACTACTTTTTGAACGGCTTGTAACATCTAGTTTAGACTATCCTAAAGCTACAATGTTATCAATTACTTCTGCTGATGATACATCTGAAGAGGTGTAGATTTTATCAAAGTTTGCTTGAAGTACTGAAGCAAATGTATCTTTGTTTGAAACATGTAAAAGAGTTGCTAAAGTAGAGAGTGCTTCTCCTTGACCATTTGAAATATCAAGAGCTAAGGCATCCATATTTCCAGCTACAAACTCATTTGCTTTGTCATTCGATACAAACTTAGCAGGTTTTGCACAACCTAATGTTCCTGAAGTAATACCAAATGTTTGGTTACCAGATGTTCCATTAGTTGTTGCTGCAAAAACTTGCATTAATACTGAGTCTTGATTCTTAATTATTTGAGTTCCTAGTCCACAACCTGTATTATCATGTGCAAAAGTACTTGTTGTTAAAAGGGTTGCAGCTGCTGCGATAAATAGAGTTTTTTTCATTTTAGATCCTTACTTGATAATAGTTTTGAAAAAATAGTTTAACATAAAATCTAAGAAAATAACATTAAACTATTAAGATTTTTAATTTTTAAGAGCTTCGACTTTAACCTTAACCTCTTGATAACAAGCCGAATCACCCTCATCACTTACAATACTTGGTGTTAAAAAGTTAACTCCGATGCTATTAGAAGTAATAACTACTGTATCTTCTCTCATATCTTCGCAATTTTTAACTACAAAATTGTGTTCACCATGTTCTGAAAATACACGTACCTCTTGCCCCTCTTCAAAGCCAAGGTTTGGGTGAAGTGTAACTCTATTGTCTCGTTTAAACTGGGTATTTAAAGCCTTGTTGGCTTTTGGGCTTAAGAGCCAATAGTCCTCTATGACCTTCTCTTTTTTTGACTTTCTTCTCGCTCTTGTAAACTGCTTGGTTTTAATAAAATCATCACCAAACTCATCAGGAAATACAAACTCCTCTTCGCCATCTTCTCCAAAACCATCGCAATATGGAGTCTCTTTATATGCAGGGTGCAAGTAGTAGTCATCGTCTATTTTGGTACATTGGTCAAGCCAAAAGTTTAGGTAATACTCTTCACTCTCTAATGGTTCAAATCTAAATTTTTGAAGTAGGGTATTGGTAAACTCATATTCACTTATGCCATAGTCACACTCATGTACTTTTTTCATGGGGTTAACGTATTGGTGTCCGTAGCTTAGGCGTACATCTTCCTTTTCAAAAAAGTTTTTAGCAGGAATCACAATATCAGCTATGGCAGAGGTTTCATTCTCATAGAGTCCGTAGTAGATGATGGTTTTTGTCTTTTTAAGCTCTTGGATTACTCGGTTACTATCGGGCATAGAGGCTACAGGGTTTCCACCTTGAATAAGTACCGTTTCAAAGTTACCAAAAGGGGTATTTACCTTATGGACTTTGTTAGTTTTTACATCAAATGGATTTTTAAAATTTAGTTTTGAGTTTCCTAAAAAGCCAACACCACACCCATCTTTTCCAAATTTACCTAAAATAACAGCTAAAGAGTCAATGGCTTGA
>JALVEV010000099.1 GCA_027030605.1 Campylobacteraceae bacterium
ATGAAAGCTACTGACTTGGCTAAAGCTTTTGCTGACTGTGGAGTTGAGGCTATAATATGCACCGATGTTGGTCGCGATGGTATGATGACAGGGGTCAATGTAGAGTTTACAAAAGCGATTCAAGAGGCTTCAGGGTTGGAGACGATTGCTAGTGGTGGGCTTAGAGATATGAGTGATATTTATGCTCTGCTTGAAGCAGGGATAGATGGAACAATTGTTGGTAAGGCTTTTTATGAGGGGACACTTGACCTTGAAGAGGCATTTGGAGTAGTAAATGCAAAGTAGTTATTTTGAGTTAACCATAACCTTAAAAGAGGAGGAGTTTGTTGAGTTTATTGCTGATTTTGTAGCAAATATTGCAGGGGATGGTTTAGAGATTGGGCGTAACCATATCATCGTCCGTTCTGAAAATGATTTGGCTTATGTGGAAGAGGCGGTAAACTCACTGATTGGAACGCTTGGTGGCACTATTGAGATAAGCTATAAAATGGAGCAGAAAGCTAATCAAGACTGGATTGCTACATATCAGAACTCTATTGAACCTATTGAAGCAGGAAAATTTTATATCTATCCAAGTTGGTATGAAGCAAAAGAGGGTAAGATTAACATTAAGATAGACCCTGCATTGGCATTTGGTTCAGGACATCATGCAACTACCTTTTCTTGTTTAGAAGCAATAGGAACATACGTTCATCATGGCGACCGTGTTTTAGATGTAGGGTGTGGCTCAGGAATTTTAGGTTTAGCATCAAGAAAACTTGGTGCGAAGGTTGAGCTTTGTGATACTGACCCAATTTCAGTAGATTCATGTGAAAAGAACTTTGCTCTTAATGGTGAAGAGTATGAAGAGCTTTGGGAAGGTTCAGCTAATCAAGCTATTGGTGAGTATGATGTAGTAATTGCCAATATTATTGCTGATGTTCTAAAATTTATAGTGCATGATTTAAAACGTGCTACCAAAAAAGGTGGGATTTTAATTTTGTCAGGTATTTTAGATAAAAAAGAGGAGCAAGTAGTTGAGCTGTACAGAGACTTAGAGTTACTTGAGCGAAAACAGAAAGATGAGTGGGTAACACTTGTCTATAAAAAATAGAATTAGGAAATAACAGAATAGATGAATAGACAAAATAATAATCAAAACAGTGAACAGAACGATAACTTTTTTAATGAGAACCCACTACTTGCTTTTGGGATTTTTATTTTAATTATGGTTATTTTATTTAAGATGTTTATGGGTGATGCAAACCTAGAAGGGGTTATGGGTGACCCACGTATTAAGAGAGTAGAGCAGGTTAAATACTCAGATATTAAAGAGTTGATTAAAAAGAGAGAGGTCAAAAGTGTAAAGATTACCTCCACAATGATTGAGGCTACAGATGTAACAGGTACAAAGAGGTATATTGCTAAAAATGTTCCTGCTTATGATATGGAGTTTATACCTCTTTTAGAGGATAACAACATTACCTATGAGGGGCAGGTAGGAGAGGGTCCAGTTGCTCGTTATATAAATATGCTTCTGCCTATTTTTATTATCTTGGCTATTTGGCTATTTTTAGCTAAAAAGATGTCTAAAGGTATGGGTGGAATTTTGGGTGCAGGAAGAGCAGATAAACTAATTAGCTCTGAGCGTCCAGATGTTAAGTTTGATGATGTGCAAGGGGTTCAAGAGGCAAAAGATGAGGTCTTGGAGATTGTTGACTTTCTTAAGTTTCCTGAACGATATATTGAGCTTGGAGCTAAGATTCCAAAAGGTCTGCTTTTGGTTGGACCTCCAGGTACAGGTAAAACTCTTTTAGCAAAAGCTGTAGCAGGTGAGGCAGAAGTTCCTTTCTTCTCTGTTAGTGGTTCAAGCTTTATGGAGATGTTTGTAGGGGTTGGTGCTAGTCGTGTGCGTGACCTTTTTGAACAGGCAAAAAAGGTAGCACCTTCTATTATATTTATTGATGAGATTGATGCTATTGGTAAGAGCCGTGCAACCAATGCTCAAATGGGTGGACACTCTGAACAAGAGCAGACACTTAACCAGCTTCTTGCAGAGATGGATGGTTTTGGAACAGATACTCCTGTTATTGTTCTTGCAGCTACTAATAGACCTGAAACCCTTGATGCTGCGTTGCTAAGAGCAGGGCGTTTTGATAGACAAGTATTGGTAGATAAACCAGACTTTGCAGGGCGTTTAGCTATTTTAAAAGTACACTCAAAAGATGTAAAGTTGGCTGATGATGTAGATTTAGAGGTAGTTGCTAAACAGACAGCAGGAATGGCAGGAGCAGACTTAGCAAATATTATCAATGAAGCTGCACTTCTTTCTGGTCGTAGAAACAAAAAGAAGATAGAACAGGCTGAACTCTTAGAGGCGATAGAGAGAGCATTTGTTGGGTTAGAGCGTAAAAATCGAAAAATCTCTGATATTGAGAAGAGAATTGTTGCTTACCATGAGAGTGGTCATGCTCTTATGGCAGAGCTTACAAAAGGGGCAACTAGAGTTACAAAGGTCTCTATTATTCCTAGAGGTTTGGGTGCATTGGGCTATACACTACATCTACCAGATGATGAAGACCGTTTCTTAAAACGTAAATATGAGCTAATGGCAGAGATAGATGTACTTTTAGGTGGACGTGCAGCAGAAGAGGTCTTTTTGGGTGAAATCTCAACAGGTGCAGGAAATGACCTTGACAGAGCCACAGCTATTTTAAAAGATATGATTTCTGTCTATGGTATGAGTGATGTTGCAGGGCTTATGGTTTTATCACGAAGCCAAAGTTCATTCCTTGGTGGAGGAATGGTTGCTAATGACTATAGTGAAGAGATGGCTCAAAAGATTGACCAGAGTATTAAGAGTACTCTTGATGAGCGTTATGAGTATGTCAAAAAGACACTGCGTGAGTATGATGGAGCGATTGAAAAGATGGCTGCTGTTCTTTTAGATGTAGAAGTAATAGAGGGTGACACAGTTCAAGAGATTATTATTGCTTTTGAAAAAGACAATGGTATGGAGTCAAGAATGGCACACCTAAAAGAGAGTGAAGATTCATAAAATGGTAGGGGCGACCTCCGTGTCTGCCCCATGTTTGATATGTTTGAAAAATAGAAGGCAGACACGGAGGTCGCCCCTACATATATCTATATCGTTGAAAAATATTTATTAAATCTATTTTATTTAGATAGGTTCTATATATATCAATATAGTGTTGTGCTATTTTAAAATAGATATGTAAAAATTTTTCTATATAAAACTCTTTTGATACTCTCTCTTTAAAATAACCATAATGTAAAATATTACTATCAACAATACTAACCAACATAGTTGATAAACTATAGGTATCAAGCTCCTCATTAAGTTCACCATTTTTTATACGTCTTTCTAAATCTTCCATATAAAATTGATGGAGTTTGCTATAAAATTTTTTGTATTTATCTTTAAGTTCAACAGAGTCTACATAAGGAAGAAAAGCCTCTGATAGACGAGGTAGATACTCCTGCTCCTCTTGGC
>JALVEV010000100.1 GCA_027030605.1 Campylobacteraceae bacterium
TGAACCACCACCCTTTGCAGCGTACTCAATCTCTATCTTATCTCCCTCTACAATGTCAAAGTGAATAATAGCAGGTAAGTTATACCCTACAGTATCTTTTAGATTTAGACGGCTAAATGGTTCACAAGTAGAGGCTCTTAAGTACCCATCTCTATACCCCTCTTCAGTTCCCTTGTTGATAGCATCTTTTAAAAGACCACCTTTAACACGAACATTATCACCAACCTTTACAAAAAAGACAGCTAGACCCGTATCTTGACAGAGTGGACGCTTCTCATCTTTTGCAATATTTGCATTTTCAAGTATTTGGCGAATTACCTCTTTACTTACAGGAGATTTCTCCTCCTCCATAGCCTTTTGTAAGGCATCATACGTATCTTGTGGTAGGTCAGTCCCACAATGCATAATCATGTTTTTTATAGCTTTGACAATATCGTCAAATTCAATTTCTCTCATAACTTCTCCTATATAGAATAATGAGTCCATTGTACTCTTTAGCTCGTTAATAAGAAGTAAATAGATTAGGGTAGTTTAAAAGCTTTAGGTGAATGGGTAGGGAGGTAATAGGGTAGGGGTAATGTCAAGGAGTTAATCCTAAAATATAGCGAGGCTAAAGCTGTCGATTCCTTATATGCAATTTGCATTTTCGGAATCGGTGTGTTCAGACCCGAACGAGTTTATTCAAAAAAACCACTCTCTTCAAGTATATTAATACCCTCACGAATGCTCTCAACAGAGGTTTTGAACTTCTCTCTAGTCTTTGTACTAAGTGTCATCTCAATAATTCTCTCTACACCATTTTTCCCAAGCACAACAGGAACACCAACAGTTACATCTGTGTAACCATATTCACCATTAAGTAATACAGAAGAGGAGACAACAATTTGACTATCATTTAAAATTGCTTCAACCATGTGGGCAATAGCTCGACCAGGTCCATAGTAGCCAGAGGTTCTTAGGTGGCTAACAATTTCAGCTCCACCATTTTTAGTACGCTCTACAATCTCTGCAAACTCTTCATCTGTTAATAGGTCTGTTGTTGGAACATCACCTACTTGTACTTTTTGAGGAAGAGGAATCATATTTTGACCATGGTCACCAATAACCAATGCACCTGTTTGCCCTGCTCCATAGCCTAGCTTTTGGTAGATTTGATACGCCATACGTGAACCATCTAAAGCTCCAGAGAGACCAATAATTCTGTTAGAGTCCCAACCTGTCATTCTATGAATAACATAAGTCATCACATCTAAAGGGTTAGAGACAGAGATAATAACCGCATTAGGTGAGTAGGTCATGACATCGTTAACAACAGACTTAATAATCTTCGCATTAATTAAGAGTAAATCTTCTCTTGTCATATCTCCTTTTCTAGGAACTCCAGCTGTTATGACAACAATGTCACAATCTTTTACATCAGCAGGAGTATCGGCTGCTGTAATAATAGTTGGTCGTTGGGCATAGTGGGTAGATTGTCCAATATCTATCGCTTTACCTTTAGCTACACCCTCTGCAATATCAAATAGAACAATCTCTTTACAGACACCCATCATACTTAAACTGTAAGCAGCCGTTGCACCAACAGCACCAGCACCAATAATTCCTACTTTCCTGTTAACCATCTTCTTTCCTCTGTTAATATATTAAAACTAAATATCATATTTAATAACATTTATAAAATCTTATCATTAAAAAAATTATAAAAACTTTAATATAGCCTAAAGTTCAGGCTATTTCTCTTCTAAGTCATCAAAGAACTTTAATTCATAAAGTTTATCGACCATCTCTTGCACAGCTTCTACAGAGGCTTTAAATTTTCGTACTTGTAGGTTTTTAAGGGTCATTTCAATTACTTGTTCTGCTCCACCTGCACCAATCATAACAGGAACACCTGAGACAATATCGGAGTAACCATAATCGTTGTTGAGCATAATAGCACAAGAGTGAATCTGATTAGTATCTTTTAAAATCGCATCAACCATAACAGTTGTTGATTTTGCAGGTGCATAGTAAGCAGAACCATTACCTAAAAGGTTAACAATCTCAGCTCCACCATTTCTTGTCTTTTTAACAATCTCTCCAATCTCTTCAGAATCAAGCAAGTCTTCAATAGGTACACCAGCAACAGTTGTAAACTTAGGAAGAGGAACCATAGTGTCACCATGACCACCCATAACCGTAGCACGAATTTGACCTGCACCATACTCTAGCTTTTCATAGATAAAGTGAGCCATTCTCGCTGCATCTAAGATTCCTGCCATACCCAATACTCTCTCTCTTGGAAAACCTGTATATTTAAGTGCTACATAGGTCATAACATCAAGAGGGTTAGAGACCACTACTACAATAGCATTTGGAGCATACTCTTTAATCTCTTTAGCATACATTTTAACAATATCAGCATTCATTAAGAGTAAATCATCACGGCTCATTCCAGGGGTTCTTGGAGCTCCTGCTGTAATGACAACAACATCAGAATCAGCCATATCTTCTGGACCTTTAGCCGCTTTTACAATGGTATGTTGTCTAGCAGCATTGGCTGCTTGTGACATATCAAGAGCTTTTCCTTTTGTTACATCATAGTTTCTTCCACGAAGAACAACATTGTGACAAGTTCCATTCATTGCCAAAATAAATGCTACAGTTGAGCCAAAATTTCCAGTTCCAATAACGGTTACTTTTTTACCTTTTGCCATCTTAATCCTTTTGGTTAAAATTGCTTGTTACCTTTTTTCCCAAAAGAGAGCTTGACAATGTATATAAAATATCCATATACATGAGCAAACACAGTTTGGGAAAATGAGAGGTTTAACAAGCTTATAGTTCATTATATCAGGGAAGTGTAACAAAAATGAAACATTAAGTTAATTATAGGTTATATTTCTCCATTATGGGATAAGGAGAAACACTATTTTAATAAGGAAAATAAAAAATAAAAAAAACTATTTTTATTTGTGATACCTTAAGTTACATAATTAAGATTTTATATAAAGAATAAGCATCTTCACTCCCTGCTAACTCTCTTATGGAGTGCATCGCAAAGGTTGGAAGTCCAACATCAAGGGTCTCTATGCCTAATCGTGTAGCTGTAATTGGTCCAATGGTTGAACCACATCCCATATCGCTCCGTGTCACAAATTGTTGCACACTCTCACCTAGCTCTTCGGCTTTTTGCATAAACTGTGAAATTGTTATTGAGTTAGAAGCGTAACGCTGATTGGCATTGACTTTTATAACCACCCCTTTGTTTATATGTGGAGCATGGTTAGAGTCATGTTTACTAGCAAAGTTAGGGTGAATTGCATGAGCATTGTCAGCACTTATCATTAGAGAGCTTCGTGTCATCTCTACATACTCATTGTAGTCAGGAAAGATACGTCTAAGAGTGTTTTCTAAAAAACTCCCTCCTGCCCCAGAGGTTGAAGCACTCCCTACCTCCTCATGGTCAGAGGCAATAAAGAGCATAG
>JALVEV010000101.1 GCA_027030605.1 Campylobacteraceae bacterium
ATGAACTTTGGATTTCTCTCAACCATAGCAATGCACGAGAGTACCTACACGATGCACTTGACCACATGGAGAGTCTCTTAACCCTCTTTGATTTAGGATACATTGACCTTGAGGACCGTTCTAACTGTGAGATATTGGTTAACCTCATTATAAAAAAGTCTATTGTGCTACTAAGTGACATCGCTCCTAGTGAACTGCAACGACTACAAAACAAGATTCAGGAGCGTTACTTAGTTAACTTCTCTGCTTTTCAATCACTAGCTGATTTTTGGGGACTACAACAGCACTTCCCTATGATGCCTATTGATAAACTAGATAGATTACCAACCAACCCTGCTACTCTTTGGGATATCACTTGTGACTCTGATGGGGAAATCTCTTTCGATGATAAAACACCTCTATACCTACACAATGTAGATGTAACACAAGATGAGTACTTTTTAGCTTTCTTCTTAACAGGTGCATATCAAGAGGTCTTAGGGATGAAACATAATCTCTTTACACACCCTACAGAAGTGGTTGTTAACTTTGATGATGAGGGCAACTTTCAACTTGAACAACTTATCGAGTCTCAAAATATTATGGATGTTTTAGAGGATTTAGATTATGATAAAAATCATTTAGATAAAAAGCTCAAACAGCAGGTTGAAGCATCATTGCTTATCAATTCATCTCAAAAACAAAAATTATTAGGAAGATTATACCTATATTTAAGCGAAAATAGTTATCTTAAAACAATACAAGCCAATAACGAAAATTAAACTTAGGAAAACAGTTGAACCCATTTAAAAATATAAAAGATGATTTCTGTAATGTTAAACGTAATGACCCTGCATTACACTCTGGATTTGAACTCTTTTTTAACTATCCTGGTCTATGGGCATTGTTCTTTCACCGATTTGCACACTACCTCTACAAAAAGGGGTTACGTTTTATTCCTCGATTTATCTCAGGAGTTAGCCGTTTTGTTACCACTGTTGACATTCACCCTGCTGCACAAATTGGTAAACGCCTCTTTATTGACCATGCAGCTGGAGTGGTAATTGGAGAAACAGCCATTATTGGTGATGATGTTGTTATCTACCAACAAGTAACCCTTGGTGGGGTTAGTACCTCTTCAGGAAAACGACACCCAACAGTTGGAAACAATGTTGTCATTGGTGCAGGAGCTAAAGTTCTAGGAAACATTACTCTTGGTAACAATGCCAAAATTGGAGCAAACTCCGTTGTCGTTAAAGATGTTCCATGCTGTGCAACTGCTGTTGGTGTTCCTGCTAGAATTATTAGCTGTGACACCAAAAATGAAGAGCTTCGCCACGATGTCCTTCCCGATATTACAAAAGAGGTATTGAACTATCTCTTTAAACGTATTGCTGTTTTAGAAGAGACTATAAAAACAGGAGATGTTGAGCTTATGGAGAAAGAGGACCATGAACTTACCGAAATCTACTCAAGCTTTATTAAATCTATGAGGTAAGCTATAGCCCTACTAAATATTTAATTAATTTTTTAGTATACTTCTAAGATTTCGACATAACGAACTCTATCAAAAAACAAGGGCGTACATTATGCTTTCAAAACGTATTCAAACACTTTCAGCCTCTTTAACCATTGCTATCTCTACTCTTGCAAGAGAACTTAAAGCAGAGGGTAAAGATGTTATCTCTTTCTCTGCTGGAGAACCAGACTTCGATACACCTGTTGCTGTTAAAAATGCTGCTAAAAAAGCACTTGATGAGGGGCATACAAAATATACTGCTGTTCCTGGTACTCCTGAGCTTTTAGAAGCTGTTGCAAACAAGCTAAAAAGAGAGAATGGGTTAACCTACGCAACGAACCAAATTCAAACTAACAATGGTGCAAAACACTCTCTGTTTAACCTCTTCCAAGCCCTTATTGATGAAGGTGATGAGGTTATCATTCCTGCTCCTTATTGGGTAACTTACCCTGAACTTGTGAAATATGCTGGTGGAACTTCTGTAATTATTGAAACAACTGATGAGAGTGGTTTTAAAATAACAGCAGAGCAGTTAAAAGATGCCATTACTCCTAAAACAAAACTTTTAGTTTTAACCTCACCATCAAACCCAACAGGAGCTGTCTACTCAAAAGAGGAGTTAGAGGCTTTAGCCGAGGTGTTAAAAGATACAAAAGTACTTGTAGCCTCTGATGAGATGTATGAAAAGCTTGTTTTTGGAGATACTGAATTTGTAGCTACTGCTAGTATCTCTGATGATATGTTCCAAAGAACTATCACTATCAATGGACTAAGTAAATCAGCAGCTATGACAGGTTGGCGTTTTGGGTATATGGCATCTGCTAACACAGAACTAATCTCTGTAATGAATAAACTACAGTCTCAAAGTACCTCAAATATCAACTCTATTACACAAGACGCTGCTATTGTAGGGCTAGATGGAACAATAGACAAAGAGATAGAAGAGATGCGAGTCGCTTTTGAAGAGCGTTGTAACAAAGCTGTTGAGCTTTTTAATGCTGTTGATGGTCTTAGCGTAGTAAAACCAAATGGTGCATTTTATCTCTTTGTCAACATCAAAGAGGTCTCAAACGACTCTATGCAATTCTGTAAAGATTTACTAGAGGCTGAAGGTGTTGCTGTTGTCCCTGGTGTTGGTTTTGGTTCAGAGGGCTACTTTAGATTCTCTTTTGCTACTGATATTGAGACGATTGAAGAGGGTATTAAGCGTATTGAGCGTTTTGTTCAAGGGTTGAAAAAATAAGTTTTTATTTTTTCTTTTCAATATATACCGAAACTTGAAGTTTCGGTATATGCTAAAGCTTTATATATCCAAAGGACTAACCACCCTACCCTTGTTCATCTCAGATACAACATGAGTATATATCATCGTAGTTTCCACGCTTTTACGACCCAATAGCTCTTGGATAGAACGCAAATCTATACCACTCTGTAACAGATGTGTAGCGTAAGAGTGCCTAAAGATGTGTGAAGTAACTCGTTTATATATACCAGCTTTTTGTGAAGCCTGTTTAATATTACGTCCTAATGTCTTTTCATGAATATGGTGTCGACGTATTACCTCACTTCGAGGGTCTTGCGAAACCTTTTTCATAGGAAACAGATACTGCCACTTGGTCTCAAACTTTACTTTTGGGTATTTTCTCTCTAACGCATAAGGCAGATATACTGTTCCATAACCATCAGCCATATCTTTTTTATGAAGCTCCTCAACTACAGCTACTTGAACTTTAAGTTGCTCTTTTATCTTTTGAGGTAGAGGTACAGTTCTGTCTTTTAGACTCTTGCTATCCCAAATATAGACCTTATCAAACCCAAAATCAATGTCTTTTACTCGTATGTTCAATACCTCACTCATACGCAACCCACAACCATACATCAAAGAGACAATAAGCTGATAAATCCCTGTTAGATTCTCTATGACTCTGTTAACCTCATCTTTTGTCAAAACTACAGGTATATGTTTTC
>JALVEV010000102.1 GCA_027030605.1 Campylobacteraceae bacterium
ATGGTGGAAAATATTTTGCAGACCCAAGTAAAACAGCAGTAGTAGATTTAATGACTGCTAGTGGTAAAGTTTTACCTAAAAAGGTAGATGAGCAGATACCTGCTATTGCTAATCTAAAACATGACTACTCTGTAATGATAGATGAGAATGGAACACAAGTTCAAACAGTTGATAACCATTGGAAGTTAGCAAACCCTCTAAGTGCTAAACAGAGAGCTAAACTTGACAGGCAAGGTGTCTGTTTATCGTGCCATCAAAGCATTCCAGATGGAGATTTAGCAATTTCAGCTATGAATCATATTGCTAATATGGCAGGAGTTGAGATAGACAAAGAGAAACATAGTGAGATATTGCATAAAACCATTAAAATTTCAGCTTGGGTGCAAGTTTTGTTACCTATAGTTTTACTTATTTTAGGTTTTGTATGGTGGAGACGAAGAGGTTAGTATGGATTAACCTCTTCATAGGTATGAGTGACTCCATCATTAGGGTCTTTTGGTAGCTCTTCATAAGGATTTGGATAGAGATTTTCTGTTTCATAAGTATCATTTGTATATGGTTCACTATTTTCATAGACTTCAGGAACTTCTTCAATATCCTCATTAGAAGGTAACTCTTCATAGGTACTATTATCTATTTCTGTCTCATGTTCAGAGTAGACAACTTGATTATTATTTGGACGAGTATATTTTTGTTTTAAGAAGATATCGAGATACTCTTTTATTCTCTGTTGTCCTTCTGGATTTTCCATCTTATTTGCCCACTCAGAGAGTTCTGAAAAATCCCAATCAGGAAAATGGTAATCTTTATGTTCACTCATCCATTGCTCTATAGCTTCATGCTGGTCTAAATCTTGAGCATTTTTTATAATCTTTAACATATCAAGTAGAGGAGCAGTATTACTCTTTTTAGAGAGATACTTATTGGCTAAATCAATATATTTTTCATCATCATTACTTGTAATAATAGAGAGTTCAATGTTGTTTAAAATAGAGTATTCAACCGTTTGAGGTAACTTTGTATCACCTCGTGCTTGATATTTTGCAATAATATTGTCTAAAACCTCCATTGCCTCTTCGGCATTATTAGCCATGAGTGCAAAACTTTGAGCAAATTGTAGCTCTTCAACCTCTTTATCAAAACGTTGCTCTTTATCATTAGAAAATCTTTTAATAAGCTCATCATAAGTAGTAAAAAGTTCATCTGATGATTGTAGTTTTGCCTGTTTTAGTCTAGCTTTTATGTAGAGTTTTAAAAGTTCAACATTATTGCTACTATTAAACTTCTCTATAATTTTATTATAATCTTCAATCGCAGAGTCGGGGTCATTGTTCGGATAGATATTATCTAAGGTTGCTTTTCTAAAAAGTGCATCAGCAAAGATTTTTAAAATTTTTGGGTCATTGCTATTCTCTGTTCTTTTAATTACTTCATTATAGAGTTTAAAAGCTTCACTATCTTCAGATTTTTGAAAGTGAACAGAGGCAATTTTTAATAATGCTAAGAGTTCTTTACTGAGATTACTCTCTTGATTTGTCTCTATGTTAGAAACCTCTACGCTTTTTGAAGAGTGTTTTACTGTTGTATCCTCTTTTTCTGTAAGGGGTCTTTTTTTGGGTAAAGCACTTTTAATACCTGTTTCTTCTGTTGTTGTTTTATCAAATAGATTTAAATTAATCCCTATTGCTAGTAGAGTTACCAATATAAGTATAAAAATCAAGGGTTTAAGCATGGGAGTAGTTCCTAAAATATGAAGTTATCAAAATTTAATTTTAGCATAGAAAAATAAAAGTTGTATCATTTTTTTTTAAGGCTAAAGCTCTATAATTAGTTAAAGGATAGATTATGAATAAAAAAATCACATTTACTACTACACTTTTGGCTACTCTTCTTTTCTCTTCTTTCAGTTATGCAGAGGAGTCAAGTAGTGAAAAATATACAAGTAGTTATACCTCTATAGATGAAAAAGATTGTATAACTCTAGATAGTGATGACCTTGGAAGCATACAGGAGTGTGAACCTTTTGGTAATATAGGGGTTAAAGTTGTAGAGGGAGATATTCGTCAAAGTATTACCTTGACACGTAAAAATAGAGAGTATATTTTAAATTTTCAATCTACAGTAAAAGTGGGTTTTTCTACTTTAGGGAGTACATTAGAGTGGCGACATGAGAAAGGAAAACCTGAAACTGTTAAAGGTATGATTGTTCGTTTAGATGTCAATGAAGACCCAGAAGATTTAGATAAGATAATTTCCTACCTAATTGTAAGTAAAATTACAGCAGATAATATTTGTGTTGTTGGAAAAATTTTTCCTCAATCAAATCAAGAAGAGTTAGCAAGAGCGATGCTTGATGCTAAAGAGGAGTTACCTTGTTTAAAGTCAAATATAAAAAAACATTAAAATAAACAATTAAGAGAGTCATATGTTTCTTAAAATTATAAGTTAATAATCCCTGTATATAGGGCTTTAGAGAGTTTTTATCTATTTTAAAATTTACACAATTCAAACACTTTTAGATTATATACTACTCCCATGAAAGAGATGGTTTTCTTCCTATTTTCCAATCTTTCATGGCTTTTACTTCATATATTTTTTTCCCATGCCCTATAGGCAAAGGTAAGAGCTTCTTCTTCTATTTAACACAACTTTAACAAATACTTCTTATAATATTAAATTATAAAGGAGTCAAATGGAAAATATAGACCTAATTTTAATCATCAGCACAGCATTTTTAGGAAGCTTTGGACACTGCATTGGTATGTGTGGGGGAATTGTAGTTGCCTACTCTAGCTCAAAAATAGACCAAAAAAGCTCACAATTTACACAAACTCTCTCTCATCTTGCCTATAACTTTGGACGTGTAACAACCTACACCATATTGGGGGCAATCTTTGGATTAATTGGAAAGGCTGTAGCTTTTACACCTACTACAAAAGGGGTACTCTTTTTGCTTACAGGGGTATTGATGTTACTAGCAGGACTTTCCCTACTTGGAAAGCTAAACTTCTTAAACTCAGCAGAGTTCTCTTTCTCTAAATACTCATGGTTTCAAAAAAGCTTTAAGGCTCTACTTACTAGTAGCTCCTATAGCTCCTTCTTTTTGCTTGGAGTCTTAAATGGTTTAATTCCTTGTGGTTTGGTATACTCCTTTGCTATTATGGCAGCGTCAAGTGCTTCACCTCTTTGGGGTGCTTTGATTATGGCTACTTTTGGGTTAGCTACTATTCCAGCTCTATTTTTTTTAGGTACAGTTACTAAGTTTCTACAAAAAGGAAGTCTAAGAGGAGTTATGATGAAGTTAGCAGCTTTTTTAGTTGTTGCCTATGGACTCTTTACAATCTATAAAGGGTACAATTTTGTAGCTCACCCAGAGGTTATGCAAAAGAAAATAGATGAGATGATGAAAACACCAAAAAATGGAAAGTGTGGTGGAATGAAGTGTGCAGTTGGAAAGTGTGG
>JALVEV010000103.1 GCA_027030605.1 Campylobacteraceae bacterium
ATTGTCCCATGCACTTTTGTACTTTTTGACAAAATGAAATTCATTAGCTACTTGTTCATAGGCTTTAGTAGTTTTAAACTTCTCTAGCAAAATTGATATATTACTATTCAGTGAATTTGAAAACTCCTGATTATTAAAGTAGCGTTCTCGTATCTCTGTTGAAGAGATATTTTTGTAGTTGGCTACCTCTTCTCTTTCCCATTGTGGAAACTGTGTTAGGTAGTCTGAGGTGCTATCTTTTTGATGACCAATAAGTCCAATTTTTGGTTTAGAGGCAATTTTGTTGTGAACCACACCTGCTACTAGCTGTTGAACTGACTTTATCCATAGTTGGTTATTGTAGGTATAGTCAAGTAGAGGAAAGGCTAAAATTCGTCTGTTCTCCTCTTCTGAAAAGACCGAACGCATAAACATCTCTCGTTCATTAAAATCCCATGGGTTTCTAACGGTTCTTGGCTGATAGGCTGAACCTATTAAAACAATAACTTTGTCTGAAAGTTGCAATGCTTTACGAATAACACTCTCGTGTCCTAAGTGAAAGGGCTGAAATCTGCCTATAAAAATGAGGTAATCATACTTCATCACTAAGCTCCTTAGCGAAATTAAATTTACTCTTTTTGGGTCTATCCCTTTGAGCTGTTAAAAGTGCAACATAGTTTTCTTAATGTGGTACGACTTCTATGTGTGATAGGCGTATGTGTTTTGGTATAAATTCTTCTTCAACAACAGGTACAACTATATCTTTTTTAACTGTTTTATTTGTATCTACTGCTTTTATTTTAGGGGGTACACTAACTTTTTTTTCTACTTTTGTTTGACTACAGCTCATTAATAGAGCTAAACTAATAAGGAGTATTATATTTTTATACATCTTTGTTTCCTAATTATCTAAATTATAGAAACTATTATAAACCTTTTTAACTTAATGCAACTCTATCAATCCAAATATAATAATAAAGAGTATCTCTGTAACTAAAGAAGCTCTAACTACTTGCGAACTCAAATTATCTCCATTTTTTAAGGCTGTTGCTACTGTTAATCCAGCTATTATACTAATAACTCCTACTCTCATTTTAAACTCCTCATGCTTAATTAATATATTATAACATTTAAAGTTTAAAATGAGATTAATATTTTTTAACTAAAAAAAATATAATATAATATTATATTTCTAAACAGACCCTTGGTCAATCATAGAGTCAGCTACTTTTCTAAAACCAGCAATATTAGCACCTGCAACTAAGTCCCCCTCACAATCAAACTCTACAGAGGTATCATACGCCAATTTAAAAATATTTTGCATAATACTTCGTAGTTTAATATCTACCTCTTCAAATGTCCACTGAGCCATACTTGCATTTTGACTCATCTCTAGTTGAGAGGTAGCTACTCCACCTGCATTGGCTGCCTTTCCTGGTGAAAAAAGAATACTACTCTCTTTAATAAACTCTACAGCTTCAGGTGTAGTAGGCATATTTGCCCCTTCATTAACCAAGATACAGCCATTCTCTTTAAGCTTTTTAGCATCTACCAAAGTCAACTCATTTTGTGTTGCAGAAGGAAAAGCAACATCACAAGGAATATGCCAAACAGCATGACCACCTTCTGGGTATTTGCTTACAGGTATATATTGGCACTTACAGTCAACTGTTGCATACTCCTCTAGCGATTCATGATGAATCTCTTTTATAACCTTTAAAGCTTTTAAATCAATACCATCTTTTTGATAAATAGTCCCCTTACTATCAGAACATGATATAGGAATGGCTCCCATCTCATAAAGCTTTTCAATAGTATAAATAGCAACATTTCCAGAACCTGAGACCGTACATCGTTTACCTTTTAAACTCTTGCCATATTTATTTAAAAAGTTTTCTGCAAAATAGACAGACCCATACCCTGTTGCTTGTTTTCTAGCTCTTGAACCTCCCCAGTTTAAACCTTTTCCTGTTAATACACCCTCAAACTCACCTGTTAACTTCTTATATTGACCAAATAGATAACCTATCTCTCTAGCTCCTACTCCAATATCTCCTGCTGGTACATCTTTGTGTTTACCAATATGTTTGTAGAGTTCGGACATAAAAGATTGACAAAATCTCATAATCTCATTGTCAGATTTTCCTTTTGGATTAAAGTTAGAGCCACCCTTTGCACCACCTATCTGTAGACCTGTTAATGCATTTTTAAAAATCTGTTCAAATGCTAAAAACTTCATAGTTCCAAGTGTTACTGTTGGGTGAAAACGAAGCCCACCTTTATAGGGACCAATAGCAGAGTTAAACTGTACTCTATAGCCTAAATTTGTCTGAATTTTTCCTGCATCATCAACCCAATTTACTCTAAAAATAATTGTACGCTCAGGGACTATAATTCTATCTAAAATATTTTCATCTAAATATCTTTTATCTAAATTTAAAAGAGGCTTTAGTGAGCCTAAAACCTCTTGTGTCGCTTGGTAAAACTCATCTTGACCTGGTGAACACTCTTTAATACAATTTAAAATCTCTTCTATCTTTTTGCTACTTGGCATCTATCTTCCTGTTCTCAATATAATATTTTCATCGCTATCTTAGCAGTTTTTCACTAAAATAACGCAGAAAAAATCCCCCTTACATATAGGAAACTTACAGAATGTCAAAACCATTAGAAAACTTAGATGAAGTACTAAATAGTCACAAACTTTCAAAAGAAGAGTATAGCCATATTTTAGAGATTTTAGAGGGGCGACACCCTAACCTTGTTGAACTTGGAATCTTCTCAGCTATGTGGTCAGAACACTGCTCTTACAAATCAAGTAAAAAGTACCTTAACGGTTTTCCAACCAAAGCTCCATGGGTTATTCAAGGACCTGGTGAAAATGCAGGTGTTATTGATATTGGAGGGGGTATGGCTGCTGTCTTTAAGATGGAATCACATAATCACCCAAGCTTTATTGAACCTTACCAAGGTGCAGCTACTGGTGTTGGTGGAATCTTAAGAGATGTCTTTACTATGGGTGCTAGACCTGTAGCAAACCTCAATGCCTTACGTTTTGGAAACATTACTAACAAAGATAAGATAGCTAAATACCAAAGACACCTAGTTAAAGGAGTTACAGAAGGAATTGGTGGTTATGGAAACTGTATGGGTGTTCCTACCATTGGTGGTGAATGTTCATTTGATGAGTCTTACAATGGAAACATCTTAGTCAATGCATTCTCCCTTGGTCTCTGTAAAGCAGATGAAATCTTCTTAGGAATTGCAGAGGGAATTGGAAATACAGTAATGTATGTAGGCTCTAAAACAGGACGTGATGGTCTAGGTGGAGCTGTTATGAGTTCAGACAGCTTTACAGAGGAGTCAAAATCTCTTCGTCCTACCGTTCAAGTGGGTGACCCATTTATAGAAAAACTTCTTTTAGAGGCGTGTTTAGAACTCTTTAAAACAAAAGATGTGGTTGTGGGTATCCAAGATATGGGTGCAGCTGGGTTAACCTCATCAGCTTTTGAGATGGCAGGTAAATCGGGTGCTGGAATGATTATGAACCTAGACCAAGTACCTGCTCGTGAAGAGGGAATGACCCCTTATGACTTTATGCTCTCTGAGTCTCAAGAGCGTATGTTAGTCTGTGTAAAAAAAGGTAAAGAGCAAGAGGTTATTGACATCTTTGAGAAGTGGGATTTAGATGTAGCAGTAATTGGAGAGGTAACCGATACAGGTCGAATGGAGCTTATGTGGCATGGTGAAAAGGTTTGTGACATGCCTATTGCTCCTGTGAGTGAAGAGGCTCCTGTACTAGACCGTCCAACAGCTCGTCCTGCTTATCTTGATGAGATTTCTAAAAAAACTCTTGACTCTTATGAAAAAGTTGATAATCAAGTAGCGTTTGAAAAGCTTATTGCTTCTATGGAGGTGGTAGATAAAGCGTGGATTTATGAGCAGTATGACTCTATGGTACAGACCAATACCACCAAAGCTCCTGGAAGCTTAGATGCTTCATGTATTAGGGTAAAAGAGACAGGGAAAGCGTTAGCGATGTCATCAGACTGTAACCCTCGATACTGCTACATTGACCCTAAAAAGGGTGGAGCTTTAGCTGTTGTTGAGTCTGGGCGAAATGTGGCAATGTCAGGTGCTAGACCACTCTCTATTACCGACTGTTTGAACTTTGGTAATCCAGAGAACCCAGAGGTGATGTGGCAATTTGCAGAGGCGTGTGAGGGAATAAAAGAGGCGTGTTCAGAGCTTAATACTCCCGTTGTTTCAGGAAATGTCTCTCTCTACAATGAGACCAATGGAACATCTGTATTCCCTACTCCTGCTATTGCTATGGTAGGGGTCAATGAAGACCAGAAAAAAGTACTCCCATCATGTTTTCAAGAGAAGGAGAACCATCTTATTTTAGTCGGAGATACAACAGGTGAGTTTGGTGGGTCTCTCTACATTAAAGAGCTTTTTGGTGAGACAGCAGGAAGCTTAGCCGATATTGACTACAAAAAAGAGTTAGCACTTTGGAAATTGGTTATTGATGCCAATGAGCAGTGCCTTTTAGCCTCTGCTAAAGATTTAAGTTCAGGGGGTATTGCTATTGCCTTAGCAAAAATGGCGGCTGTTTCAGGTTTTGGTGTTGTTGCAGGAATTAGACTTGATGACAAACGAAATATTTTTGATGAATCACAAAGTAGAGCAATCTTAGAGGTGAGTTCAAAAGAGAATCTTGAAGCTGTTTTAGCCATGGCTAAAGAGCTTGGACTTACTACAGATATCATTGGTAAAGTAACAGGAGATATTGTAAAAATTAATGATGTTGAAATGAACTTAGAGAAGCTTCAAGAGGTCTACTTTGGTAGATTTAAAGAGGTTGTTGAACAAGATATATAGAAGAGTTTAAAGCTCTTCTATATATCAAGTATCTATTATAAACGCAATAATAGATTATGAAACACACTCATAACGATTAGAGTTTTTTACTCTAACTGGTTTTTTATTATTATCACAAAAGTATTCAGATTTTGGTAACTTTTTATTTAAAATTTTATTTTCAATTTTCTCTTCAGGTTGAACAACAAGCTTTAACTCTCTATTTGCCTCTTCATTTGCTTTTTTATTAAGAGCTATCGCTCTTTGTTCTCTATAGTACTTCTCTTTCTCTTCTTCACTCATAACGTATGATGGGAATATTAATGTCACTTCCCCATCTATAACAAGCTCATATGAATCACTAACACTTACAATAGAGTGAGTATTGTACTCACGTTTTAAAGTCATAAATTTTATACTCTTTTTTTGAAACTCTTTTGTTTTTGTATGTTTTAAATTTTCTAGATTAACTTTACAGTTAGGACAATCTTGTGCAAATAGGCTTGAAGTAAGTAATAGTGCTGAAAAACTCCCAGTAACAAATAAGTTCTTATACATCATCTTTTCATTTCTCCTTATAATAGATAATTTTCTTTTCCTAGTACTATTATGACAAAAAAAATGAAAATAACAAAAGCAAAGAGTGAGTTTTTTGTGAAAAATGTAGAAAAAAGTCATAATTTAGTAGTAACAATAAAAAATAATAACAAAAAATAACATAATATATTTCTAGTTAATACTCGAATGTTATTTAATATTTTAATTTAGTTATTTTTAGGAAGAGAAAATGGTTCCCACTGGCTTACTTCATCTAGTTTTGGGAATCCGTCAAGAATCTCTTGGGGTTGAAACTTTGGTTTATATTCAAAAGCTTTACATCCATCGACCCAATATCCAAGGTAAATCCAATCTAAATCTAAAACTTTTGCTAACTCAACTTGATAGAGTAGAGAGTAGGTTCCTAAAGATAAAGAGGGGTAATCTGGGTCATAGTAAAAATAGATAGAGGAGATACCATCTTCTAAAATATCTATCAAATCTACACCTATTAATTTTCCATCTTTAACATAGAGAACCTCTTTACCAAAATCCCAAGCCCCCTCTACAAAATTTTCTCTGTACTCTCTAGGTGAAATATTTCTATGTGACCAATTATCTTTTTTATGTTTAAAAGCATGATACTTATTATAGAGTTCAATATGTGCCTGAGAAATTGTTGGCTTTTGAATAATAATCTCAGTTTCACGATTACGTTTAATCGCTTTTTTTTGAGATTTTCGAAGTTTGAACTCTTTTACATTAATACGAACCGACTTACACTCATTACACCCTTGACAAATAGGATGAAAGTAGTAACAACCAAAACGTCGCCAACCTCGATTGATAAGTGCTGTATTATAAGCTTGTGTAGCATGTTCAATATATTTGTAACTCATGCGAACACTCTTGCCTTTAATATATGCACACTCATAATCTAACATCGAAAAATCAGTTGACTTTGGTGGCTCTTGTGTAAATCGTTTATCATTCATAAGTGTGATTTTATCTAAAAAATTTCAAATTATAGTAAAATTACATCTATTTTTATTTTCAAAGGAGTTCATTTGTATCTATATCAGCCATGTAGTGGTTATGCTTACAATAGCGACTCCATATTTTTGTATGATTTTATTAGCCAATTTAAACCAAAAGGTCGACTTCTTGATGTTGGCTGTGGTGTAGGAGTTATATCGTTACTTTTAACAAGAGATTTTCCTATTAAGACAGATATTATTGATAAACAAGAACTTATGCTTAACTATGCTAAACATAACTTCTCTCTTAATAACCTAGAGGTTACTGCTTACTTAGGTGATTTTCAAGAGTTTCAAGAGAATATAAAGTATGACTTTATTGTCTCAAATCCTCCATTTTATGATAGTAATGTCATTCAATCTCAAAATGAACACTTAAATATTGCCCGTTATGCTCATCATCTTCCTATTGAGGAGTTTATTCAAAAAGCTAAGAAACTTCTTAAACCTAGAGGCTACCTTATCTTCTGTTATGATGCAAAACAGATTGACAAATTACTATATAGCTTAAGAGAAGAGAGAATCAACCCTGAAACGATACGTTTTGTTCACTCTAAAATAGATAGAGAATCGAAGCTTGTTATGATTGCAGCACGGTTAAATTCTAAATCTTTAACAAAAATTTTGCCTCCTCTTATTGTATTTAATGAAAAAAGTGTCTATAATAGAGAAGCAAAAAAAGCTTTTGAGAAAGCGGGGACACAAAGTATCAAGGGAGATTATTAGTTTATGAAAAGCAGTATCATCTCAGAGGATGGCTATAGTTATCAATTTAGCCCATCTGCATGTGACACCTGTGGGGGTGCATGTTGTACAGGGGCGAGTGGTTATATTTGGGCAAAATACCCAGAAATAGAGAAGATGGCAGATTTTTTGAACTTAACAATAGAAGAGTTTGCCTCAAACTATCTTAAAAAAGTTAAACATCGCTACTCTTTAGTTGAAAAACAACTAGACGATAATAACTTTGCCTGTATTTTTTTTAATAATGAATTAAAAGAGTGTAGCATATATGATGTTCGACCTAGACAGTGTCGTACATTTCCTTTTTGGGAGACGTTTAAAAATAATGAAAAAGAGGTAAAAAACGAGTGTCCAGGAATAATATAATAAATAAAATTATCATTGGTTATATGGGGGCTACAGCTCTATATCTTATTGGGTGTAGTAGTACATATCATGTACCAAGTAGTAGTAAAGTGGTTATCAATAAAGAGGAGCTTCCAACCTACAATCCTAAAATTTTTTCAAAAAAGAAAAAGAGTCAATCAATACCAAATGAAGACCAGTTAATCATAAAAGCAATTTGGTTAGAAGAGCAACACAACTATAGAGAGAGCCATAAACTCTATGCTGAACTTTATGATAAAACAGATAAAGAGGAGTACCTACTTAAAGAGCTTACAACCGCTCACTATGCTGGTGTTCTTTCAAAAAATTTACCCCAATTAAAAAAATATATTGAAGAACATCCTGAGAACTTACAAGCAAAAAGGCTCTTGCTCTCTTTTAATCTTAAACGTAAAAAATTTAATCAAGCTAAAATGATTGGTGAAAAATTAGTTCAGCAGTCAAAACAGGCTATTGACTATGAACTTGCTGCGAACCCTTATATTTTTACTGCCGATTATCAAAAAGCTGTTTCCCTACTAGAAAAAGCTTATCAAAGTACTAAAAATGAAGATATTTTATTAAAAATAGTTGCTATTGAGATTAACTATCTCCATCAAATAGATAAAGCCATAGAGAGGCTAGAAGAGCATCGTAAAAATGAAGGGTGTAGTGAAAAAATCTGTTTACAACTCGTTAGTATCTATGTCCAACAAAACCGTATTGAGAGACTTATCCCTATCTATAAAGCTCTAGCTATGGCTACTAAAAAAGAGATTTATATTGAAAAGCTTATTGAGAGCTATATTTATAACAAAGACTTAGATGGTGCTATAAATTTTTTAGAAAATGAGTATAGAAACGATACCCTACTATATTCACTCTATATGGAAAATAAACTATATAGTAAAGCCCATAAATTAGCACAAAAACTTCTTCAAACCACTAATGCCCCAAAGTGGTATGCAGAATCAGCCATATCACTCTATGAATCACTAAATAATAGTAATGATAAAGAGGCATTAAAAAAAGTTGTTGAAGAGTTTGAAAAAGCACTTCGTTCAGGTATCCATAACCCTGTCTATCTTAACTACTATGGCTATATATTAATAGATAAAGATATTGATATTAATAAGGGTCTAAATATCATTAAAAAAGCACTAACCCAAGAGCCTGAAAACACCTATTTTTTAGACTCTTTAGCATGGGGTGAGTATAAACTTGGAGAGTGTTCAAAGGCCTATAAAACCATGAAAAAAGTAGTTGAGGTTGAGGGTCTTAAAGAGAAAGAGATTATTGAGCATTGGAATGCAATCAATAATCAATGTAAAACAGATAAATAAAAAGGTAAACAAGTGGCAAAAATCTTAGATGAGATTATAAAAAAAACAAAAGCAGATTTAGAGAAGAGAAAAGTAGACTACCCTTTAGAGTGGCTTGGTCGCTCTTTGTCTCTTAACCCATTTCCTCCTAGAGATATCTACTCTGTGCTTAAATCAACTGAGGAGAATCCTTATCGAATTATTGCAGAGGTTAAAAAAGCGAGTCCTAGTAAGGGAGTTATTAGAGAAGATTTTGACCCAATGGCTATTGGTCAAGCTTATGAAAGGGGGGGAGCTGACTCACTCTCTATCTTAACAGAACCTCACTTTTTTCAAGGGGACAAAGAGTACTTAGGTATGGTTAGACGTTACACCTCTATTCCCCTACTTCGTAAAGACTTTATTGTAGACAAATACCAGATTGTTGAAGCTTTAGCTTATGGAGCTGACTACATCTTACTGATTGCTACTGCACTTAGTCGTAAAGAGTTAAAAGAGCTACTAAACTATGCTAGACACCTAGGTATGGAGGCTTTAGTTGAGATACACAACAAAATGGACCTAACAAAAGCTATCTTTGCAGGAGCAGATATTATTGGAATTAACCACCGTAACCTTGAGACCTTTGAGATGGATATGACTCTAAGTGAGCGACTTATCCCTCTTATTCCTAAAAACAAAATTATTGTAGCTGAGAGTGGTATTAACAATCATGAGACAGTAAAAGAGCTATCTAAAGTGGGAGCAGATGCCTTTTTAGTAGGTGAACACTTTATGCGTCAAGATGACATAACATCAGCTATAAAAGAGCTAAAATATGGAAGCGTAAATGGTTAATATTGTCATTACAGGTTGCTCTACAGGTATTGGTTTAGAGACAGCCAAGTATCTAAAATCAAAAGGATATAAAGTCTATCCTACAGTTAAAAATGAAGCTCATATTCCACTTCTACAGAAGATGGGATTTGAGAATGTCATGAAATTAGATGTAAGAAACTCATTTGAGATTGCAGAAGTAATCGCCTCTGTCTTAGTCGAAGATGGAAAGATTGATGTTTGGTTTAACAATGCAGGGTTTGGACAAGCAGGAGCCATTGAAGATATTGAGACACATATCTTAAGAGAGCAGTTTGAGACCAATGTTTTTGGTCTACATGAGTCTACACGACAGATTATCCCTGTTATGAGAAGACAAGGGCATGGAAAGATTATCCAACACTCCTCTGTTTTAGGTTTAGTCTCACTCTTTGGACGTGGAGCTTACAATGCTAGTAAGTACGCTATAGAGGGCTTAACGGACACTTTAAGATTAGAGCTTAAAGATACCAATATTCACCCTGTTCTACTCAACACTGGACCCATTACGAGTTCATTTAGAAAAACTGCTATGAAGAGACTTCAAGAAAATATAGATATTGAAAACTCTGTATTTAAAGAGCATTACCTTCGAAACTTAGCTAAAGAGAAGAGCGAAGTACCTTTTAACGAAGAACCTATTGCTGTTGCTAAGGTAGTAGAGAAGATTATATTGACATCAAAACCAAAACCTCGCTACTACATTACAAAAGCAACCTATCTTTTGGGGTATTTGAAACGAATTTTGAGTACTTCGGCTCTTGATAGGGTTTTAAGTAAGGTGGGGTAATAAAAGATGCCCCCTACCCTTAAACAGATAAACAGGAACCAACCCTGAAAAAAACTCATAACTTTTCTCTAAATCTACTATTTTATCCCTATCTCCCATAAAAACCTCAATAATCATACCTCTCTCTAAAAGTTCAAGAATCTTCTCTTTTTCCCAAACATAACTAAGAAGAGCCTCTAACTCCTCATAATCTCCTTCACAAACATAGCTACTTAAATCTACAGATGATGGATAGGCTACATTTTTTAAAAACTGCTCACTATATGCATCTTTATCTGCTTTAAAATAACGAAGTTGTGTCTTAATAAAAGATTTTTTATGATTTTGGAAAAAAGCAGGAGAGATAAGCACCAATCTATCGACTCGTTCTGTAGTATTGTAGACATATTCAAATGCCTTTTGAGCTCCATAGGAGAATCCTCCTACACTATACTCACTCTCTATAAGTTGCTCTTTAAAGAACTCCTCTTCATTGCAGAGTGAAAAACCGTTAAAATACCTCATCTAAAATACCTTTTGTTTGAACAGGAGAAATAGACTCATTCTCCAAGAGATACTCTCGTACCTTCTCTACAACTTGTTCCATTTTAGAGAGTAGAGAGGTTACCTCCTCTGTTGAGTTAGCAAGTAGTGTCTGTGCATGAAGAGCTGTTGAGAAGTACTCTTCGCTCATGGCATACTCCTCTACAATAGTTTGAGCTAAAATCTTTGCAGCCTTAATATCCTCTTTAGCATTAGTAAAGAGTTCACCATACTTTGTCTGTGTAGCAATACGTCCTGCTAAAAGCACCTTTACCTCATTTTCTAACATGGTCTTAGAGAGAATCTCATTGTGATGAGGTATAAAGCTAGAAGAGATAATCCCTATCTTCTCATAGTTCACCTCTAACCAAGTTGCTGTTACAGCTTTAGCAGCTTGGTAAAGAGCTTGAATCTGTCGCTCTTCATCGGTAAAACTTTGAATTTTATGTTTTCCTAGTAGTACTTTATCTTTAACTGCTTCTATATCTTTATTAGTAATAGTACTATTTCCAAAACGTAATGCATAGAGTGCTGCTTCATTAATTAGTGTAGCAAGTGCTGCCGAGTTAAATCCAATGGTCATTCTAGCTACTTTTTCAGTATCTACACTATGTTTTTTAGACTTTAAGTTAAGAGCAACAATCGCCTCTCTCTCTTTAAAATCGGGTAGAGGAATATGTACTCGTCGGTCAAAACGTCCAGAGCGTAAAAGTGCTTCATCTAACACCTCTATTTTATTGGTTGCGGCAATCACCATAACCCCTGAACTCTCCTCAAACCCATCCATCTCAGTCAAGAGTTGGTTTAGTGTTGCCTCTCTCTCCTCATTGTTCTGCACACCACGACTCTTTCCAACTGCATCTATCTCATCTATAAAGATAATACTAGGAGCCATCTCCTTTGCTTTTGCAAAGAGTTCACTAACCCTTTTTGCTCCCATACCCACATATATCTGTACAAACGATGCCGCACTTTGATAGAAAAATGGAACATTTGCCTCTCCTGCTACAGCTTTAGCAATTAATG
>JALVEV010000104.1 GCA_027030605.1 Campylobacteraceae bacterium
ATCTCTAATTCTAACTGCATCACCGAAAGAGGTAACTTAAACCCTTGCATTTTAACTTCATCTTTTTGAGTAACTAAAAGAGAGGTAGCACCTACCTCTAGCATCCTCTTTTTTAACTCATTTTCATTAAAAAAAGCATGGTCTTCAAGATAATACTCTCCTACTATACCTTTGGGTAAAAAAGGTTTTAAACGATGTGGATTTGAGATTGCAGTTGCTAAGAGCATCTTTTTAGTAATATTTTCTACTGTAACCACTCTTTTAAAATCTCTCTCTTCATAAAGAGATAAATCTGCAAAGCTTTTCATAAAGAAAAACTCACGAAAAGGACCTGAAGGAAAAGGCATATAGTTTTTAATAGTTTGAGGAAAAAGTAAAATTTCATACTTTTTAATATCTACTCTATTGAACCCATCATCTAAAATGATGACTTCTGCACCTTTTTCTATAGCTTTTCCAATAGCAATATGACGATTTTCAGAGACAATAACAGAAGCATTTGGTAGAGATTTTGCCATCAACATTGGCTCATCTCCTGAACTCTTTACATCAGTTAAAATCTCTCCTCTTATACTTACATTAATTAAACCTCTGCTCTTTCGACCATACCCTCGTGAGACAATAAAAACATTTTGATACCTTTTAGCTAAAGTAATAACAAATGGTGTTTTTCCACTACCACCAACAGTTAAGTTACCTATACTAATAATAGGAATATTATAAGCTTTTTTAGGGGTTAAAAGTCGTCTAAAGAGCATTAAAGTGGCATAAAAAAGAGATAGTGGAGAAAGAAGAAAAATAATAACCCAATCACAAAGATTAGGCTTAAAGAAGAGTCTCTCAAAAAAAGAGACTAAATTCAAACTAAACATTAAATATGTGCATCTGCCACTTTTTTAACTGCTTCACAAACTTGCATAACTTCAGCATCAGTCATTGAAGGATAGATAGGAAGAGACATAACACGTTGAAATGCTCCTAACGCTACAGAGTAATCAAATACTTTCATTGAGTATTTTTGTTTATAATATTCAGTTAAATGCAATGGCATATAGTGTACAGAGATATTAACACCCTCTTTTTTTAACTCATTTACAAAATGGTCACGATTTTTATCAATCTCAACAATGTACTGAGTTACTACACTATCATCACTCAATTTAGGTAAACTAACATGATTAACTCCAGCAAGTTGCTCATTATATATTTTTGCAATCTCTTGACGTCTTTGAATCATTGTTTCCAGTGCCTCAAACTCTGCTAGACAGAATGCTGCTTCTAATTGACTAAGGTCATATTTCCATCCAATATCAACTACATCATAAATATAATTTACAGAACCAAAAATATCACAATGTCTATTTTGCATTCCATGGAAACCTAATAGTCTTGCTTTTTCATCAACAGATTTATCTTTACAGACTAAGATACCTCCATTAACTGTAGAGTTACAAAGATGTGGTGCAAAGGAAAATACTGTTATATCTGCCCCTGTATTTCCAATATAGCTCCCCTTATATGTTGCCCCCATTGCATTAGAAGCATCTTCAATAACTTTTACATTATACTCACTAGCTAGAGCATAAACTGCCTCTAAATCCATAACATATCCTGCCATGTGATTAACAATTATTGCTTTAAGTTTTTTACTCCTGTTTTTTTTCAGTGCCTCTTCTAACTTTCCTAGTTCAATCGTATAATGCTCCCCTTCAATATCCACAAAGATAGGTTCAGCATCGAAATGACGTACTGTCTCAGGAACAGAAGGAAAAACATTAATACTACATATGACTTTATCTCCCCTTTTAAAGTCTAAAGCACACATTGCTAAATGTAAAGCTGATGTTCCACTTGTTGTAGCCAGAGCGTTTTCACACCCAATAAAGTTTTTAAAAGAGCTCTCCAGCTTTTCTACTTTTCTATTGTCAGAAAAAGTCAAAACATCATCTATATATTTTTTTGTATTTTCTTGGATTGATGGTTTAAAAAATTCTACTGTATTTTGCATTTTATTCACTTTTTGTTAGTTTTATTCTATTTATTATACTAAATTTATATTAAATAACATGTTAAACATAATGTATTTTATCATGTTTTTTTGTGTTTTCATCTAATTATCTTATTTTTTTTATAATTTTTAAAGAAGAATCACTCTTCACACTCTATTTTTCCTAGTTTTTTTATCTCTAAACAAGAGAAACCTGCCTCTTTTCGTGCAGTAACATTAACATGAGGTCGATGTTTTTCTAAAAGTTTATAACGTTTTAAAATATCAAAATAGATTTGAGACTCTTTACCTTTTACTTTACATAAATACTTAAACCAATAGTCACCCTTTTGAACATGCACAATCTCTTCCTCATAAATAATATGTAAAATATCAATTAAATACTTAACTGTAGGAATTTTTCTTTTATTTTCCAATTTTTTTAAGATTTGTGGAGTAACATCTAGCCCACTTGCTTCATAATATCTTGGAACAATTGCCATTCTATCTAAAAGATTTTTTGAGGTCTCTACAGATGCGTCAAACAGACCACTATGTACAGAAAAATCTCCATACTTAAACCCTAACTCTATAAGCAGTGATTCAAGCATTAAATAGTGTCTAATTTCATCTATTGCAACCTCTAACCAATCAATTTTATAGCGTTGATTCATTTCAGGATAACGATAGACAGCATCGAGTGCTAAATCAATAGCTGAATACTCAATATGAGCAATCGCATGTACTAAAGAGGCTAAACCTTTAGGTGTATCAAAACCTTTTCGTGTAACCAACTGATATGGTTTCACGATTTTACATCTCTTTGCATAAGATGGAGTTTTGAACTCTAGAGGAGTAAAGTTTTGGGCATCTATCAATTCATTTTGGCTACAATACTCCAAACATTCTCTTGTCAACTTCTCTTTTATAGAGACGGAGTCACTTACAATGGCTTCTTCTAACACTTTATATAAATTCATGACGAGATTATACACTATTTTTTACCTAAAGGCTACTATGATGGAAATTAAGATGCAACCAATGGGAGTAACCCAAACCAACTGTTATATTGTTACTATAGATAACAAAGATTTAATTATTGACCCAGGGATAGGTGCAACCCAGTGGGTACTCAACAACACTAAAAACCCTATTGCTATTTTAAATACACATGGACACTATGACCATGTTTGGTCAAACTCTGAATTAAAAGATAAATTAAAAGTTCCTCTCTATATTCAAAAAGAGGATGAGTTCATGTTAACAAAGTGTCCACTTGGTCAAAATGTTCCTCCTAGTCAAGCTGACTATTTAGTCAATGGAGATGAGGAACTTAATATAGATAATATCAGCGTATACTATAGACACTTTCCAGGACATACTCCTGGAAATTCAATTATTGAGATAGAAGATGTTTGGTTTTCGGGTGATTTTATTTTTGACCAATCTATAGGCAGATGGGACTTCCCATTCTCTTCAGGAGAAGCGATGGTTAATAGTTTAGATAAAGCCATGCAAATAGAAAAAAATTTTACTCTCTATCCAGGTCATGGAGTCTCTACAACTTTGAAAAAAGAGCAAAAAGGAATGCCAATTTGGAGAGAATATGTTAAAAATAACTCTTAGGAGTTATTTGTTTTTTCATAAGAAAATTTATATCCTCTACGTCGAACTGTATGTATAACTTGAAATCCTAAGATACTTTTTAATCGTTTTCTAATTTGATTAATTGCTACTTCAACTGTATTGTCACTGACATACTCTGGCTCTTCCCAAAGTGCATTAATAATCTCATCTTTAGAGAAGACTCTATCTTCACGTAGTGCTAAATAGGCAAGAATATCAAAAGTTTTTCCATTTAATGAAACAATTTTATCATCATACTCAATCTTTTTATTAGCAATATCAATTACTAATTTGCCAACATCTATCTGTGTTCCAAAAAGTTTTCTCATATTTGATAAAACTCGAACAGCGATTACTTCAGGAGAGTCTATAAAGTTAACTATCACATCATCGACACCTAAAGAAAAAAGTCCTACTTGATTTTTTTCATTAGAAGTTACAACAATAATTTTAGTCTCTCTCTTCTTCTTCTTAACCTCATTGCTATATTTTTCTAAAGTATATTTTTCACCCTCATCCACAATAATGATTAACTCATAATGTCGAAAGTCTGTAAAGTTGGTTGCATCATACAAATCCTTTGCCGAATCAACTATACAGATAAAATATTTCTCCAGTTCAAATTCTAATTCTTTAATGAATTCATCATCAAACCCAATGGTTAATATTCTCATCTCTATCCTATATCTTTTTTATTAAAAAATAGTTATATCAAATTAAACTCATTTGAAAATAAAATATTTTTTTAACAATATAATAATATTATTTTGTAAGTTTCAAATATCTATCTAAAAGACTTATATTTGTTTAATTATACCTTATTTTTGAAGCTTTTGATGTTTTTTTTGCATTTTAGTCTATTTTTTTAATCTTTTTGCCTTTAAATAGACCCTTTTGGGTGCAGGATATCCTTCAACTGTTCTATTTTGGTTCTCTTTGTCTAAGAAATCACTTAATGATTGTGTATTAATCCACTCTGTTCGTCTCTGCTCATCAGGTTCTGTTTTAACAATATTTAAAACCTCTAACTCTTCAAAACCAGCTCTATAACACCAATTTTTTAGAGCATTAACAGTAGGGATAAAATAGATATTTGCCATTTTTGAGTATCGGTCACGAGGTGTTAGACAGACCTCCTCTTCACCATCTATCATAAAAGTATCTAAAATAAGCTCACCTCCGACATTTAAACCTTTAAAGAGTGATTTTAACATTCCAATAGGGTCTGCTCTGTGGTAGAGTACTCCTAGACAAAATAGGACATCAAACTTATGTTCATAGTACTCTACATGCTCTACACCTAAAAGTTCATATTTAATATCACTCTGTATAAAATGATTTAAAAAGTGAAATTGACAATAGGTTATGGCAGCAGGGTCAAACCCAACAAGTCGCTTAGGATTCTCTTCCATCATTCTAAATAGATAGTAGCCATTATTACACCCTATATCCCCTACAATTTTATCTTTTAGATTAAAGTGAGGACGAAGTAAATTATACTTTAAGTTACTTTTCCACTCACTATCAATAAATGTTTTAGAGACCTGAAAAGGTCCTTTTCTCCAAGGATGCATCAATTTAGCACTATCATAAATATATTTTTCATCTTTATCAGTTAAATTATCAGGAAGCATTTCAACGGTATCACCAAGAATAACTTTGGTATTTTCAGAAGTGGGAAGTGACTCAATCGCTTCCCAAAGAGGTTTTATATTTTTCCATTCAAGACAACGTAAACGCTCTTGACGCAACTTATCTAAATCAATTTTTTGCATTCTTATTTAACAATAGCCTTTAAAATAGTCTGTTTATTAACTGGTCTATCAGCTCTACCTGTTTTTGTATTTTCAATTTTTTGAACAACATCTTTTCCAGAAATTACCTCTCCAAAAATAGTATATCCACCATTTAAAAACTCTGTAGGAACTGTTGTAATAAAAAATTGACTTCCATTAGTATTTGGTCCATGATTTGCCATGGCTAAAAGAAATGGTCTATCAAAAGTAACATTAGGTGCATACTCATTAACAAACTCTTTATGCCAAATAGATTCACCCCCTCGTCCTGTACCTGTTGGGTCACCACCTTGAATCATAAAACCTTTAATTACACGGTGAAAAATAAGCCCATCATAATAGCCCTCTTTTGCATGAGTTACAAAATTTTCAACTGCTAATGGAGCAACTTTGGGAAACATTTTAAGGGTAATATCTCCTTGGTTTGTTTTTAGAACAACAATTTCATCAGTTTTATTATTCTCAGTAGTAGTATTAGATAGAGCTTTCGTTACCTGCGTTGTTGAGACAGTTTTACTCTCTTTTGAGTTACATCCACTTAATAGAAGAAATCCAACACTCATTAGTGCTAATAGTAGTTTTTTTTTCATATATCTTTCTCACATTTATCTATTTTTAACTCTTTAAGAAGTTCTGTAAAAAAACCTCCACCTACTCTATGAATATCATCATGAAACTCTATCACAACAGCATGTAAATCTTCTCTATCTTTAGAAATTTTTTCAAAGATAAAAGGAGTCATTCCTGTTTTCTCTTTTACTATATCTATTGCTATAAAGATTTCATTTGTTAAGTTTTCATCATTTTCAAAAACTAAACTGAGCGTCTCATAACGCTCTTCCATTCTCATATGTGCTTTTATTCTACTACAGTTATCTACTGCCATTATCTTACCTTGCATATTGAATTTCGCGTTTTTCACGAATAACATTTACTTTAATTTCACCAGGGTATTGTACCTTATTCTCTATCTCTTTAGCAATCTCTTTAGATAAAAGATAGACATTGGCATCATTAATTTTACCTGCATCAACAAAAACACGTATCTCTCTACCTGCATTGATAGCATAAGCGTCTATTACACCCTTTTTTGAAAGTGCTATCTCTTCTATATCTTTTACACGTTTAACAAAACTCTCAAGAACCTCTCTTCTCGCCCCTGGTCTTGTTGCACTAAGAACATCTGCAGCACAAACAGCAGCAGACTCAACACCATCTGGCTCCTCATGTCCATGGTGAGCATAGATAGCATTGATGACTGTTGGGTGTTCACCATTTCTTTGACAAACCTCTACCCCTAAATCTACATGATTCCCACCTGTCTCTTGAGTAAGTGCTTTACCAATATCATGAAGAAGCCCTGCTCTTAATGCTAACTTCTCATCTCCATCCATCTCTGCTGCCATAATCGCTGCTAATTTTGCAACCTCTAAAGAGTGAGCTAAGGCATTTTGACCATAACTTGCACGATAACGCAAACGACCAATAAGTCGCATCAGCTCTTCGCTCATAGGAAGAAGTCCTAACTCTACTACAATATTTTCACCATCTTCTAAAATTTTCTGCTCAAACTCAGCTTCAACTTTAGCATGAACCTCCTCAATTCGTCCAGGGTGAATACGCCCATCAGCAACCAAAAGTTCAATAGTTTTTGTAGCAATTGCTCTTCGATAAAGGTTAAAATTACTTACAATAATAACTCCAGGAGTCTCATCAATAATAATATCTACCCCTAAAAGTTGCTCTAAGCTCTTAATATTACGTCCCTCTTTACCAATAATCCGACCCTTATGTTCATCACTTGGTAGATTAATAATATTCATAAGACGTTCACCTGCAAATTCTCCTGAATAACGGGTAACTGCCTGAGCTAAAATATAGTCTGCTCTTCTCTTTGCCTCAGCATGAGCCTCTTTTTCATAACGTTTCATTGTTAAAGCAAACTCTAATTTTGACTCATCACGAAGTTCATCTAAAAGATATTTTTTTGCTTCATCTTTTGTCATAGAGGCACTCTTTTCAAGAAGTTGAATAGTCTTTTCAATCTCAGAGTGTTTTTGCTCCTCTAGTGACTCTAAAACTTTCTCTTTTTTCTCTAAGTTTTTTCGAATTTTAAAAAGCTCTTTCTCTTTTTTTCGTAACGATTTTCGCTCTAAATCTAGTTCTGTTTTTTGCTTAATTAACTCTAACTCTTTATCTTGAAATTTTTTATCTAAAGAGACCGCTTCTTCTTTTATCTTAACTTCGGCTTCATGTAATAAGTGTTCAGCCTCATACTCAATAGCTGATGCTTTTGCTTTTGCTTCACTCTCTAAATGGTGAAACTGCTTTTTGTTAGCATTTTTCATTAAAAGATAGGTCATACCTATCCCAAAAAGAGTCGCAAGTATAAATAGTAATATATGTTCAGTCATTTTTTCTCCTTCTAAGGAGCCTTAAATCCTTAATTTTCTTTCAAAAACACTATTTTTAGGTGTTATATAAAAATCTCCCTTAACATCATGCTCATCTGTAATAATCTCAGATGAAACACAATATTCTCGACCTACAAATAAAATCTTACTAATTTTTTGGCCATTTTTTTCAAAAAATCTATCATAGAATCCTTTACCAAATCCCACCCTTCGTAAAGTTCTATCTGTCCCAATTATAGGGACTATTGCTAAATCTATTTTATGCTTATATCTATTTGAATTCTTGGGTTCTTTTACACCAAATTGTTTTTTCTTTAAAGGCAGTCTGTATTTTACCAAGCTAAAGCTTTCACCTTCCATAAACGGTATTAAAACTACTTTCTTCTCTTTTCTTAATTGCTTAATTAAATCACTAATATTAATCTCTATTCTTAATGGAATATACAGCATTATAGAGTGAGCTTTTATTTTTTGAATATATGAGTAAAGTCTCTTATTTATTAATTTATTATGCTTATAACTATTAACTTTCTTTCTACGTTTTGCTCTTTCTATACACATTTTTCTAAAAGTTGTTTTATCCATATCATCTGCTTTATATTTTTTTGATATAATCCCTAAAAATTACTTAGAAAAGACCCTATCTTAGAATGAAAAAAACATTATATTTATTATTAATCACTTCTCTTTTTGTCTCATGTGATAATAACAAAGATTCAAATCACATAAAATCTGATGAAAAAAAGATGACTATTCAAGATGAACCAAACAAGATTATTCAAAAAGTAGTCCCAAAAAAGACTTCTACTCCAAAAAGTATCCCCAAAGAGTATAAGTTTCTTTTTCATGATTTAGATAATCACTCAACAACATTAGAGATAAAAGATGATATTTACCACTTTTCAAATATTAAGCAACCTATTGTAATGATTGCCTTTTTTGCAACATGGTGTCCACCTTGTCGAGGACAGATTCCACACCTAAGTAGTTTACAAAAAAAATTTAAAAAGCATCTTTTTATTCTCTCAACTCTGGTTCATGATGATATATCTGATGAGAAGTTAAAAAAATTTATTATTGCACAGAAGGTAAGATTTTTTATTGCAACAGGAGAGAAAGAGAATCTTAAGTTTGCAGATTTTATTACCCCAAAACTAGGTCTCTCTAAAGAGTCTCCTCTACCCTTAATGATTCTTTTTGTCAAGGGAAAATATTTTACACATTACGAAGGTATGATGCCTGAAGAGATGATAGAGAGTGACATAAAACAAGCTCTTAAAAAACATAAATTAAAATAAGGTCAAAAATGTTTAATATACTAAAAAAAGTTTTTACAAAAACCAATAATGCTATCAAGGAAGTAGCTGTTGAGAAGAAGAGTAAGATTACACAAGATGAGTTTGAAGAGATTCTTCTTGAAGCTGATGTCAACTATGAACTTATTGAAAAGTTGTTAGAGGATTTACCAAAAACAATTACCAGAATTCAAGCCTATAATGCTCTTATTTCTGTCTTTCAATATAAGGTAGATTGGAAAGATAATTTAGAAGTTTCTCCTTTTGTTGAGATGATTATTGGTGTAAATGGTGCAGGAAAAACAACAACTATTGCAAAATTAGCTCGTCATCTTAAAAAAGAGGATAAAACAGTACTCTTAGGTGCGGCCGATACATTCCGTGCAGCTGCAATAGAACAACTAACACGTTGGGCAAAGAGACTCGATGTTCCTATTGTATCAACTAGACAAGGTCATGACCCATCTGCTGTTGTCTTTGATACCATTGCCTCTGCAAAAGCAAAAAATATTGACCATGTACTTATAGATACAGCAGGAAGACTACACACACAGACCAATCTAGCAGAAGAGCTAAAAAAGATGGTTCGTATTGCAAATAAAGCAATGCCCGAAGCTCCACACCGAAAAATGCTCATTTTAGACGGTACTCAAGGTAGCTCTAGCATCAATCAAGCTAAAATCTTTAACGAAATGATAGGAATAGATGGTATAATAATTACTAAGTTAGACGGAACTGCAAAAGGTGGTTCTGTTTTATCTATTGCACATGAGCTTAAGATGCCTATCTATTTTATAGGAACAGGTGAACAGCCTGATGACCTCATAAGATTTAAGGCTAATGATTATGTCAATACAATTTTAGATGAGATTTTCATCTAAACCATTTTCTCTTTTTTAGGAGGCTTAAATGCTTAAACTATTTACGCCTGTTTTTATACTGCTCTTAACTATAGGTTCGCTACTTATACTCCAAGAGCGAAAAGTGTTTGACTATAGCACTCTAGTCCATATTGACCCTATTCCCCATACAGAAAAGCTTGTTGTAGAGGAGAGGTATGCCGAAGCAGAGGAGTATCTCTCTTTCTTTATGAATGAGCCTTATGTTAAAGAGAACCCAAAGGCACAACTACTACTAAAGCTTATTCAAAAGAAACGTGACTCCTCTGAATATAAGACTGAAAAGTTTATAGAGGGTATTGTAAAGGGAGAGAGCGATGAAGATATTGGACGTATCTCTGCTATTGCTTCTGACTTCTTAGTTATTGGTGATATTCGTGACCTATCAATTCAAGGAGCAAACTATGCCAACGGAAAAGAGGTAGACAATCTCATTGTTGCTCTCTCTTCCTTAGGACTTTTGGCTACAGCAACAACGGTATATAGTGCAGGAGCAACAGCCCCTGTTAAAACCTCTATCTCTGTTTTAAAGTATGGTAAAAAGGTAAACAAAATACCTCTTTGGTTACAAGAGAAGATTATAAGGTATGCCAAGGTAGCTAAAGAGACAAAATCATTAGATAAGGTAAACACCCTACTTCAACCTATCTCTAAACTCTATAATAAAGTTGGTCTAAATCAAACACTAAATCTTTTAAAAATAAGTAAAAATAGTAAAGAGCTTAAAGCCTTAGCAAACTTCTCTTCACGTTTTGGAAAAAAGAGTCCTGTTCTGCTACTAGCTACCAACAACAGAGCCTTACACTATGCTACTGCTATGCCCAATGTATCAACTAAAAGTTTTATTCATGCTTCAACCTATGGAGAAGATGGCTTAAAGGGATTAAAAAAGTTAGGAGAGGCAAAGTTTATGAAGCGTGTTGGGTTTTATGCTAACTTAAGCAAGACAACCTATAAAGGCAATCTTAATTCACTTTTTAACTATCTGCTAAAAAATATTCCAAACTCAATATTATATGGAATTGTATTTTTAGGGCTTTTTTACTTTATTTCGAAGTTCTTTTCCCTAGTGAAGAAACGAACTTAAGCTGTTGATATAAACTATTAGAAAAACCAAAATGAAAATAATAGGCATAGGAAACGTACTAGAAAACGATGATAGCTTAGGTATTTACGCCTCAACCTACCTTCAAAGAAACTACACCTTTACTCCAAATATACAAATTACAGTAAAATAATTGTTGATGGTTAACTTTAATCTAAAATAGAATACTATTCCTCATGAAAAAAATCCTAATAACAAATGACGACGGCTTCGACTCCCCTGCTCTTTTAGCTTTGGTTGAGTCTCTAAAACCTATAGCAGAAGTAATCACAGTTGCCCCAACTTTAGAAAAATCGGCTTGTGGACACTCACTTACACTTACCAAACCTCTAAGATTTGTAGAACTAAAACCCAATTTTTATAAACTAGATGATGGAACACCAACGGACTGTGTCTTTTTAGCTCTACATAAAATCTATAAAGATGACTACCCTGACTTAGTTATTTCAGGCATAAACATTGGTGCAAATATGGGTGAGGACATCACCTACTCAGGAACAGCTAGTGGAGCAATGGAGGCTGTACTACAAGGTGTTCCTGCCATTGCTGTCTCTCAAGATTTTTCTGATGATATGAGAGAGAAAGAGGGGTTTGACTACAGACTAGCTACCCAAACAGTAGTAACTTTAGTTGAAAAAATCTTTAATGGCTCTTTTCCTCTTGGTCCAAGAAAGTTTTTAAATGTAAATGTTCCTGCTCTTACCCCAAGTGAGTCAAAAGGTTTTAAAATAACCAAAACAGGAAGCCGAGTCTACACAAATGACGCAGACTCCCACTTTAACCCAAGAGGTCAAGAGTACTTTTGGATAGGTTTGGTTAACCATGAGTGGAGAGAAACAGAGGGTCAAATGAGCGATGTTCAGGCTGTAAAGAGTGGGTATGTTTCTA
>JALVEV010000105.1 GCA_027030605.1 Campylobacteraceae bacterium
TGAAACATCAATACCCTTTAAAATTTTAAACTCAAGTGCTAATCTCTCCATCTGTTTTGGGTCAAAGTAGACATAGACATCTTTTAACAAAGAGACCAAATCATAAGTTAAAGCACCCTTTCGTGCATCTTGATAGTCAATAAGCACTAGATTACGCCCTGTCTCTATCATAATATTTCTCGAGTGAAAATCTCTATGAACAAAAACATCTTGTGGCTGTGAAAGAACTTCATTACAGATTAACTCCAATGTACTATCTAACATCTTCTGCTCACTTTGAGTTAAACTCATCTTTAGATGTTGTTCTAAGTACCACTCCTGCATTAGATTCATCTCAAACATTAAAAACTCTCTATCATAAGGTTCTAAGTTTGTAGTATCTGCTTTTTGAAGCTTTAAAATCTCTTCAATTGCCTTCATGTAAAGAAGTTCTACACTCATCTCATTCAATATATCAGCTAAATGTCTGGACCCCAAATCGGTTAAAAGAAGATAACCCTGCTCTAAATTTTGGGAAATAATTCGTGGTACCTCAACTTGTACCTTTAAGAGACGAACTGAAATCTCAATAAAGGGGTAAAGAACCTCTTTATTTGCTGTAGAGTCCATAAGAATATAGCTCTTCTCTCCATCTATAACTCTATAATATCTTCTAAAACTTGCATCTCCACCAAGTACTTCTATCTTATAATCTTTATAACCTAAATCATTTAACCATTGCTTAATTTTTTGCATATATTGCCCCTAAAATAGTATTATTTTTTGCACCTGTGATACTTTTAAGCTCAACTTTTTCATGATGCACTCTTTTGTAAGCCAACCAAGCAAATATCATCGCCTCCATATTGTCAGCATCTACACCATACTTCTGTGTTGAATTAACCTCAACACTCTCTAAAGCCTCTTGTAACTTTTCCATTAAAAAAACATTTCTTGCTCCACCACCACAAACTAAAAGCTCTCTTACATTAAATTTTTTAATTTCATATGCAATGCTCTCTACCGTTAGGGCTAATAGTGTTGCCTGAACATCTTTGGCACATATTTTACCCAATGGTTCCAAATATTTTATTAAAAAATTCTTATTAAAATATTCTCGTCCTGTACTTTTAGGATAATTTAATAAAAAATAGGGATCATTTAACATATTATTTAAAAGTTTTTCATGAACTTCACCAGATTTTGCCCATGCTCCATCTTTATCATAAGAGATATTTAGATGCTCTTTTACCCACATATCCATTAAAACATTACCACAACCTGTATCGTAACCTAAAAGCTCTGGCTTAAAAATAGAGATATTTGCCATACCTCCAATATTTACAACAGCCACTCTATCTAAATGAGAAAATAAAAAAGCATGAAAAGCAGGAGCCAAAGGAGCACCTTGCCCTCCTAAAGCAACATCTTTAGAGCGAAAATCTGAAACAACATCTATTCCAGTTTCAACAGCCAATACAGACGCATTCCCCAACTGCATTGAAAATGGATGTTCACCTAAAGGTTCATGCCACAGAGTTTGACCATGCAATCCAATAGCCTCTACCTCTAAAGGGGCATTTGAGTTCTTAGCTAAAAGTTCATTCACTCCTTTTGCAAAAAAAAGAGCTAACCGATGGTCAACCTCACCAATCTCTTTGAGAGTTGCTCCTTTGGCTATCAATTTTAAGATTTGACTTTTGAGAGACTCTTCAAATGGTACAAAATGTGTAGATAAAAGGTGACACTTTTTATTATCTACTTCACAAAGAGCCACATCCACCCCATCTAAACTTGTACCTGACATAATACCTATATATTTTTCCATTTAAAATACCTTTAAAAGCCCATTATACTGGATTTTAGGTTTATATTTAATAAGATATGTTTAAAAATAATATTTATAAAAATATTTAATATTTTTATTTAAGCTTAATTTTATTAATGTATAATTTCTTTACAACTATTAAACAAGGAAATATATGAAGTGGAATCTTCTAGGTAATATCAATTTATTGATTGTTGATGATGACCCGTTTAATCGACAACTTGTTATAAATTTGTTGGGAAAAAGAGAAAATATACATTTTATAGAGGCAGAGAATGGTAAAGAGGCTTTAGAGGTTTTAGAAAAAAATAATATTGATATGGTACTGCTCGATTTACATATGCCTGTAATGGATGGGTATGAGACATTAAAGGCCATAAAACATGAAGTAAAATATGACCTTATACCTGTAGCTATTGTAACTACTGATGAAGAGGAGATGAACAAGCTCTACTCTTTAGGAGCAGATGATTTTATCTCTAAACCTTTTAAGCTCTCTGAACTTGAATCAAGAATCTATGCACATATAGAAAAATCGCAATATAGGAAAAAATACAATGAATTATCAAAAGATAATATTCAAAAGAGCCTTATAGAATCAAATGAAAAAGTTTCAGATGACACTAAAAAAATAGAGACTAAAAAGAGCTATGATTTAGAGTTTATTGAGAATAGTCAAAAAGAGATTTTTTATTCAATGGCAAAAATATTGAGTTATAGAAATAAAAACTTGAATGACATTCAAATAGTAGCATTACTATCTAAAGCACTTAGTTTACTTATGGGCTATAGTAAAGACCAAGCTAATACTATTTATAACGCTACTCTAATTCGTGAAATTGGTGCTATATCTATAAATAAAAAACTACCACCACTTTATAGTTTTTCTGATTCAGATAGAGAGATATATACTACTTCTATCTTATCAGGATATCAACTACTAAACTCAGCTATAGAGACTAATTTTATTAAAGTAGCCAAAAGGGTAATATTACAATCTAAAGAGTATTTTGATGGTTCAGGATTTCCAAAACAGAGAAAAGATAGTGAAATTCACAATGTTGCATATATTGTCTCTTTAACTGAAGCTTTTAATGCCTTACTCTCTCAAGAGTCATATCTAAATCATAAAATTCATACACCACAAGAGACATATGAAGTCTTAAAGGCCAATAGTGGCTTACGATTTCATCCAAAAATTACAAAACTTTTTTTAAACCACTTTGAGTACTTTATTGAACTAAGAGAAAAAATAGTAAAACAAAATATATAGAAAGAGAGTTATAACATATGAAAAGTATTATCATACACGCTTATTCAATAGGTGATTTAACCAATAAAATAAATAGAAGTATTACACCCGAGTTTCAACCAACTTTAGCATTTATCTACACTTCACCAAAATATAATATCCGAAAACTAATAGTAGAGCTTAACAGCTATCCATTTATGGTTTTTGGCTCAACTACAGTAGGAGAGATTTTTGCAGATGAACAACATGGAGCTAATGAAAGAGAGGAGAGTATTGTATGTATGCTTTTAAATATTGACCCCACTGCAATCTCTTTAAGACTTTTACAAATAGAAGATAGTCGATAC
>JALVEV010000106.1 GCA_027030605.1 Campylobacteraceae bacterium
GTCTATGGCAAACTATCTCTTTGAAGACTTTGAGGGGATGGTAGAGCGTCTAGTAGCACATCTTCCAAAAGAGTCAGATATTAAGATTGACTACTCGTACATTAACTCTATTCAGTCGGCTAAGGGTGGGAAGACTCAGTAAGTACTTAATAACAAAAAACACCTCTCTTTGGGGGTGCATGAACATCTACTTTTCTTCAATTTTTTATATCTAAAATCTAAATAGTCCAAATAAAATAAGTTATAATAAGTTTATCTAATAAAAAGGGAAAAGCTTATGAAAAAATCATCATTAATCAAATTTATCACAATACTAACTCTATCGAGTACTAATAGATGTACCATGATAAAAGAGAGAATTTACTCTTATGTCTATAGTGATGAATGGAGTGTAGAGTGAAAAAAACAGTTATTTGGTCTCTTTTAGGAGTAGCTCTTTTAACTATTGTTTTTTTCTATTTAACACAAAAAGAGGAAAAAATAGAACCTAAAGTTAAACCTACAAAAGTTTGGAAAATAGAAGAGCCAAAGGTAGATACTCCTAAGAGCTATAAAGATAAGAACAGCTCAATAGTCAATAAAAAGCCAACTGTTTGGATTGATGGGTTTAGCATTATGAGCGTTGGTGATGTAATGACACTTCATAGTAAAGCAAAAGATGAAGATGGAAATATTAGCTCTTATTTATGGCAAGAGGAGGGTAAAATATTGGGAAGAAAACCTGAACTTCCTCTTATGCTTTCTAAAGAAGGTAAACATACCATAACGCTTAGAGTCACAGACAATTTAGGGGCAATGGCGAAATCAAGTATTGAGATAGATGTTTTTGCTCCTTATGATAAAAAGGTCTTTTATCAACATCGTCATTGTCACTGTAAAGGTCTTACGTATAGTTATTTTAACGATGAGGGAAACTTAACAAAAGAGATAACAGAGAATAAAGATGGCATTGTTGTTAAAGAGTTTACTTATAATAATGAGGGGAAGCTACTCTCTATGCACTATAAAAATTATTATGATGAGAGCCGTTTAATAAAAGAGAGTACCACCTTTTATAATAAATTTGGGCAAGAAATAGAGGAGATTGGAAAAGAGAAGGAGTATTATAGTGAATTAGACGATGATAAATTGGTCTCTTTTCATAGTCGCCACAAATATAATGAAAAAGGTCAGATGATTGAATCATCTATGGAAAATAATGGAGTTCTTAATCAAGTAGAAAAATATGTCTATGATAAGGATGGACATGAGCAGAGTTATGTCTATGAAGATTATAAAGAGGGTATCTTAAAGAGTAAAAGTATAAGGGTATATACTTATGATGAAAATGGTAAACTTTTAAGTGAAACAAGTCAAGAATATGATAGTGAGAGAGAGATAATAACTGCTTCCACGAAAGAAGAACGACGTTATAATGAGGCAAAACAAATTTTAGAAAAAAGAGTCGACAATAATGGTGATGGAGAGATGGATGAGTATACATACTATGTATATGATAATGCTAATCGTCTACTTGAAGAGAGATATAAGTCTAATGATAAAAGTAGTGAGAGCTTAACTTCCTATAGTTACTCGACAGAGGGATTATTACTACAAGAAGAGACAAAGAGTGAGGGTAAAATAGAAGATATTAAACATTATACTTATAACAGTAATGAGCAAGAGACTTCAAGTAGTACTGATTATGATGGAGATGGTTTGATTGATTATGCTTCTAAAACATTTTATGATAGTGAGGGAAATCGTATACGAGAAGAGTTTTATGATAAGGGGGTACTATCTAGTTTTAATATTTATAATAGTAAGGGGGAAAGAGTTGAAAATAATCAAATAGATTATAATATAAAATATATTTACGATGAGGAGACAGGAGTGTTAAAACGTCAAATACTTAAAGAGTCTTCAGGACAAATGAGCATTAAATATTATGATGAATCAGGAGAACTTATAAAAGAGGTTGATGAGAATGGTAAGATTTTTTATGAGGTGGATAATAGACAATAGTGCAATATGTTCCCATAAAAAAGTTATGGGAACAAAATACTAAATCTTAGTCATAAGTCCAAAACTTTTAATAAATGGTCCTGCCATTGATGGGTTTTTAATCATTGCTTTAAAGTCACCTGTTTTAAATTGGAGTTTTCCTGTTGCAACAGCCATACCCATCGAGGTCATGGTTAATGGTTTCTCCATCCACTTATTCCAATTCGCTTCATCAGCTCTCATATCCCAATCTGCTTTTTCTCCATTGTAGAGTCCTGCTGATACTGCTTTTCCATTCTCTACCACAAAAACACATCTTGGGTCTTCTTCATTTTTAAATCCACAAGTAATGGTTGAAGAGAAGTTAATCTCTGCTAGTTTATCTGAAACTTCAGGGTCTGCGTTCCATAAATCTTTAAGTTTGTTAATCCATTCATCTGTAAATAGTTGTGACATTTTTAATTCCTTTTTTATATTGTTTGTTAGAAATATACTATGAAAGCCCTTAAATGGTGGTAATGAAATTCTAAGAATGAGTAAAAGATAATTTTAATTTATTTTTTAGAAGCACTCGTAGTAATAGCATCCATAGCTTTGACCATTTTGTCTACCATTCTAGAACCGTTGAGGTCAAAATTTTTAGCCCATTTTATTGGGTCTCTGTATACAATTTTCGTTGTGTTGTTCTCAGAATAGACCAAAACTCTCATCGGTAAATCAAGTGAAACAAGTGGGTCTTTTTGCATTAATTTTGTTCCAAGTTTTGGATTTCCAAAGAGGATAACTTTTGTATTTGAAAGCTCCATATTTACTTTGTCTGCACCATTTTTATGGTCAATGATTGTAAAAACACTTAATCCAGTTTTAGCTTTTGACTCAACTATCTTTTCTATTTTAGTAATGGTGTCATTGACACTCAACTCACCTGTTTTTACAATAAGGTCAGATGCTGTAAGCATAAAGGGTATGACCAGTATTGTCAGTAAAATTTTCTTCAATTTTAATCCTTAAAAGTTTAATAAGAATTATAGTAGAGATATATAAATTTTTTGTTTAGCAAATTCTTTAATCTCTACTTCTTATCAAAAACATAAGCATACATAGGAACATAAATCAAAGTAAGTAAAGTCCCAACCAAAAGCCCCCCAATCGCCACATCAGCCAAAGGGCTAAGTCTCTCTAGTCCTACGGCTTGTTCAAGGGCGATAGGAACCATACCAGCAATAGTTCCAAAGGCAGTCATCATAACAGGTCTAAATCTAACTCTAACAGCCTCTTTTGCACTCTCAAATGGGCTTTCACCTTTTGCTCTATACTCTTGATAGAAGTCAATAAGTAAAACAGCATTTTTAATAATAATTCCAAAAAGCAGTAAAATGCCCAATAAGCTTGGCATACAGCTTGGTTTTCCAAATAGAAGCA
>JALVEV010000107.1 GCA_027030605.1 Campylobacteraceae bacterium
GTGCTATAGTGTTCCTTGAATAAATAGTTGCCTCGGACGCTTCGCTTACCGAGGCAACGGGGGCGCGGGTTGAACACCCGCTAGTTACCCGGCGCATTCGCGCCAGGCAACAAGCGGGAGGAGCAGATGACCTCACCGTGAAATTTTAATTTCCCAATGAGGTCACTGCTCACCCGCGCCCCCGTTATACCCAAAGGAAAATTATGACACAAAGTGAAATTCAAACTTTAGCACAACAACTTGTTGATGCAAAATTAGAAATAAAAAAATTGCAAAATGAACAGAACATTATAAAATTAGAATTATATGATAGTGCTAAAGGTGGTATTCAATGTAATGGAGGAAGAGTTTACTTTGTTGAAGAAAGAGAAGTTAATAGATTTAATCAAACAAAGTTAAAAGAGTCTTTAGAAGAGCTTGGATTGAGTGCAAAAAAAATACAAGAAATATTTGATAAAAGTAAAATACAAACAACTATGGATGCAAATATTTATATTCAACTTGATTAGCTAGTTAAGAACATTAATAACAATATAAATCAACTTATTTTTGATATAATAAACAAAAAGTTTTAAACAATTTTAGGAATACAAATGCCAGAAATAAGCAGATTTTATGGAATAAGAATAACAATATATTTTGATGACCATCCACCATCACATTTTCATGCAGAATATGGAGAATACGAAGCAGTATTTTCTATCGAAAATGGAGAGATGATAAATGGGGAATTGCCAAAAACAGCTAAAAAGTTAATCAAAAAATGGTATGGATTACAAAAAGAAAATATATTAAAAGCTTGGGAACAAATTCAAAATGATGAAGTTTTTGAAAAAGTTCCACCATTAGATTAAAAGGAGATGTAAAATGATACTAAATGTTGTAAAAGCAGATTATATTAATGATTTTAAAATTAAAGTTTTATTCAACGATGGATTAGAAAAAATTGTTGATTTAAAGAATTACATCAATTCAAAAAAACATCCATTTTTCCAACCACTAAAAAATGTTAATGAATTTAAAAAATTTCAAGTACATAGAACATTGGTTTGGGATAATGGAGCAGATATAGCACCTGAATATTTATACGAAAAAGTATAACAAAACATAGGAGTGAATAAATGCCCTCTCGGGCATTTATTCACTCTACTCAACCGTTATATCCAAAAATCCAAATATCTCTGGAATTTTGAATATGCCTATTTTGAAAGAAATTGGTAAATTTTAATTTTAGAGGTTTTCAGATGAAAAAATTAACCTTAGGAATAGTTGTCATAGGATTGTTAGTAGCGTTAGTCCTCACACAAGATTCAACTGTTACATCAAAAGATGAACTATCTTGTTCAAGTTTTAATTATATACAATATGCAGTAAAAGGAATAGCAGAATCAAAAGGTATGGAATATGGTAATGCCTATTTGTCTGGTTGGTTAAGTCATGCAGATTGTAAAAATATAACAGAAGGTATGAATTTAAAAATAATTAAAGTTAAGAATTTTGATAAAAATTATGCTGGATATACAAAAGGTTTACTTGTAAAAATGCCAATAGGTACAACAACTTGGATAGCAAGATAAAATTCATACTTTAAGCCTTATTAAATAGGTAAGAAACAATCAGTTTTTTTAGATATAATATTCAAAACTCAAATAAGGACTTAATATTGCCAACCTTATTAAATAAATATGGTTTTAAGTTTTTCTTTTATGCAAATGAACACGAACCAAAACATATTCATGTGGCAAGAAGTGACGGCTTTGCAAAAGTTGAATTAAAAGAGTTAAAGGTAGTTCAAAATTACTTAAAACCAAAAGATTTAAAGTTAGCACTTGAAATCATAAAAGAAAATAAAGATGAATTTGAAAGGATTTGGGATGAATGGTTTAATTAAAGGAAAAGAGGTTCATTTTGATGAAGAGTATCTTCATGTAAAACTTGAAGATGACAGAATTATATCTACACCTATTCAATGGTATAAACCATTACAAAAAGCCACAATAGAACAACTAAGAGATTATAAATTTATCTGTTTAAATACAGGTATTGAATGGGAAGCACTCGATTATCATTTAAGTATAGAAAGTATGTTAAGAGTTTCACTTGAAAAAGTAGCGTAAAGATATAACAAAACATAGGAGTGAATAAATGCCCTCTCGGGCATTTATTCACTCTACTCAACCGTTATGTCTAAGAAGTCATATTATTTTAAAATTTTGCTATATCTTTTTAGATAAATTTATTTTTTAGGGGTGTATTATGTTATTTAGTGCAGTTATGGTGATTGTTGGAATTATTCTTATAAATATGCCAGTTAGTAGCTTGATTATAGGAAAAATCCTAATTCTAATTGGAATACTTAGCTTTTTTGGTGATATTTTTGTATTTTTATTTAGTATGATAGGAAGATTTTTTAGATTCCTTTTTGGTATCAATCCAGATAAAGATGAAGTAAAAAAATAAAATGATGTGTCCCAAAAAACTAGACACCTAAATCATAAAAAAATTCATAAAAGAGTAAATTACAAAAATCAGTAAAGACATCAGAGTGACAAAACATGTTAAAATGAGAGAAAAAAATAGCTAGGAAATATAAATGCCAACAGTATTAAAAGTTAAAGGCTATCGTTTCTTCTTCTTTTCAAGAGAGGAGTTAAGACAACATATTCATATACAAAGCCAAAAAGGTGAAGCTAAATTTTCTCACAGAGAGTGCTATAAGCACAAGGGCTTGACCCTCAAATTTAATTAGCAAAAAATTACAAACTATCAAGAAGAGAGCTAAACGAAATTGAAAAGATAATTGAAGAACACTATGAAGAATTTATCAAAGCATGGGAGGAACATTTTGGAAACGGAAGTAACTAATATATCAAGTCATGGATTATGGATACTATCAAATGGAAAGGAATTTTTTCTATCTTATGAAAATTTTCCATGGTTTAAAGATAAAACAGTAAATGACATTACAAAAGTTGTGAGTTTTGGACAAGGACATTTGTATTGGGAAAATTTAGATGTAGATTTGAGTTTGGAGATGATAGAACACCCTGAAAGATTTCCTCTACAGTCTAACACATAACAAATCATAGGAGTGAATAAATGCAAGAACCTACATTAAAATTATTACAACAAGCAAAAGAGTATTATTCAAATGAAGGATTTAATATACTTGGATTTTTTGGCTCTTATGCAAGAGGAGAAGCAACTCCTCAAAGTGATATAGATATTTTGTATGAACTTAATGAAAAGTTTATCAAAAATTATAAGGGATTTTTAGCTTTTTCTAGGCTTAGTGAGATTAAAGAGGAGTTAAAAAGATTTTTGAGAGTAGATGTAGATATATCTGCTAAGAGTGGATTGAGTAGGACAGCAGAAAAATATATTATGAAAGATTTAAAATATGTCTAAAATTTCAGATACATCACGACTTGAATTTATTTTGGAGATGATAGAGGATATAGAGTTTATTATCAAAGAAAACAACTCATTGAGTAAAGCTTTAAATAGTCGTATTGGAAAACATGCACTACTAATTGTGTTTAATGCAAATAGGTGAGACACTTCATAAAATTAAATATGAAGAGATTAGAAAAGAGTTATCTGTAAAAGGTGCTTATGATGTAAGAAATTTTATTGCTCATGATTATTAGGGTGTTGAGTTGGGATTGATTGATAATATTTTGAGATATTTAATTCCTGAACTTAAAATGACAATAGAGAATCTAAAAAAGATATAACAAATAATAGGAGTGAATAACTGCCCTCTTGGGTATTTACTCACTCTACTCAACTGTTATCTAAACATCTTCCCAAGCATATCCATAGCACCCTCAGCACCACCTATCTTCTCAAGCATACTATCTACAAGAGAGTTTTCACCAGAGGTTGCTTGGTCAACTAAATTTGGTAAAGCATCTGCCAATGCACCCTTTGCTGACTCTTCACTTAAACCTAAGTTTGAAGCAAACTCAGAGATTTTATCTGAACCCAATAGGTCAGTAATAGAGTCTATAGAGATAGGCATATTTTCACCATTACCTAACCATGAACCAACAATCTCACTTAGCCCCTCTCCATTGGTCATATTTGAGACAATAGAGCTAAGGTCTAAACCATTCTCACCACCAAGCAAAGAACCTAATGCGTTAGTAATACTATCTGCATCAAGTCCTGTTGTTGCATCATCACTATTTCCCTGAATAATATCTGCACCCATTTTTAGTAACTCTGTTAAATCCATTATTTATCCTTGTTTATTTAAATGCATTTAGTATAGCTAAAAAATTATGAGAACTATATTATCATCTCTAACTTTTAAAGATTAAATAGTGCTTCATCAAACAAACAATACACATAAATCATGATACTATCATGTAAATAGTTTAAAGGATAATATTTATGATAGAACTCATCTTTGGTTCCTTTGTAGCAGGAATACTTCTAACCTTTACCCCTTGTGTTCTTCCTATGGTTCCTATTCTTTCAGGAATCATTGTAGGACAAGGAGAGAACATTACTACTAAAAAAGCTGTTATGCTCTCTTTAGCCTATGTTCTAGGAACAGCGTTTACCTATACCATTATGGGTGCTTTAGCTGGGGCAACAGGAGAGCAACTTCAAGCCTATTTTCAAAATGTCTGGGTGATAGGAGGTATGAGTTTTGTCTTTGTGCTAATGGCTCTATCCATGTTTGGACTCTTTACCATTCAACTCCCCTCCTCTCTCCAATCTAAACTAAGTTTAAAATCTGATAGCATCAAAGGTGGCTCTCTGCCTATGGTCTTTTTACTAGGGGCTATCTCTGCACTCATCTTAGGGGCATGTGTCTCTCCTGTGCTTATCTCATTTTTAGGGGTAGCGATTGCTAAAGGCGATGCTCTTCTTGGTGCTGTTATGATGTTTGCCATGGCACTTGGGATGGGCGTTCCACTTATTATCATGGGCTTTGGAGCAGGAAAACTTCTTCCAAAAGCTGGGATGTGGATGGACAGAATAAAGTACCTCTTTGGAATACTTCTTATGGCAGTTGCTCTTGAACTATTCTCTAGCCTCAATCTGGTATCTGAGCTTCTTCTTTGGGGAGTATTTTTAATTATTTTAGCTGTATTTTTTGGAGCTACCACTACTACTGAAGAAGAGAGTGTTTTTGATAAGATTTTAAAAGCTATTGGTCTACTCGCTCTCATTTGGGGAACTATTTTAGTAGTAGGTTTTGCCAAAGGCTCTGACTCACTCTCTACCCCTCTAAAAGAGGAACCTATGGTTGTGACACAAAGTACCAATGCCCCTACTAAACAAAAACGTGACAAACCCTTTGTTGACATACATAATATGGATGAGTTCAAAGAGAAGTTAGCTCTAGCCAAGCGTATTAAAAAGCCAATGATTATCTACTTCTACACCGACTACTGCTCTCTTTGTAAAAAGATGAAAGCAACTACCTATAAGAGTGAAAAGATTCAACGTATATTAGATGAACACTTTGTTGCCATTGCCCTTAATATGTCACACCGTTCAGATGAGAAGATGCTAGAGGTTAAAAAGCATTTTGGAATCTTTGGAACCCCTGGGTTTGTCTTTTTTGACAGTGAAGGAGAGGAGCAAAAAGAGTATCAGTTCTATGGTTATCAAGGAGTTGATGAGTTTTTTGATACTTTAGATTTAATGAGTGAAGATTAAGAGAGTATCTCTTGTAGATGCTCCATAAGGTCATCTATTAGCTCTTGGGTTGCTCCTGCTTGGATGGTTACAATAAGACCATTTAAAGCATTCATATAGCGACCTGCTATCTTCTGTGCCTCTAGTTTAGAGCCAATCTCTCCACGCTCTTGTGCCTCCTCAACAAAAGAGATAAATGTTTGATGTATTGAGTTAAATCCTGCATTGATTTGATGACTTAGCTCTTGATATTTGTTATAACACTCTTTTCCAGAGTTAATAATAAGACAACCACGAACTTTTTTTGTTTCATTAAGCTGTTCAATAGTCAATCGAGCTAAACTAAGTAGTGCCTCAACAGCACCCTTCTCCTCTTTTAGGCGATTTAAAAAATGGATATTTTGTTCAGTATAGAGAGCTAAACAGCGAGAGAAAAGCTCCTCTTTACTCTTGAAAGTGTGGTAAAATGAACTTTTTTTAATCCCCATTACTTCAAGAAGATTATCTAAGCTAGAGTTCTCATACCCATGCTCCCAAAAATACTCCATCGCTAGTGCTAATACTGCATTTTCATCAAATGCTTTAGGTCGTCCACGTGTTTTTGTCATAAGTTATTATAGCAAAATATTAAAGAAGTTTTATACCCTGCTCATCTGAAGCTATTTTTTTGGATGAAATAAGTGAAGTCAATGAACGTTTAAAACTCTTTTTACTCATAGAGAAATTTTTCATAATCTCTTGGGCATCACTTTTTGAGTTAAAAGGCAACGCTCCTCCCCTCTCTTTGAGGAGTGTCAAGATTTTCTCTTCAAAAACATTGGCACTTGCTTTTTTACCAATAGGTTGAAGAGATAGGTCAAGTTTTCCATCGTTTCGAATCTTTTTAACATAGGCAACTTTTCGGTCACCAACCTTAATTGGTTCAAATATCTCATTTTCAAAAAGCATCCCCTCATATCTGTTCTCTACAATAACTTTAAATCCAAGAGGAGTTTGAGAGAGAACCAACAGATTTACCTTTTGGTTCTTCTTTAAATCTTTAGGCTCATAAGAGAGCCACTTTCCAATTTTGTGTGTTCCATAGAGTCGTCCTGTCTGCTTATCTAAACAGACTCTTAAAATATATTTAGAACCTATATGAAAATGACACTTTTGCTCAGAGAGTGGAACAAATAAATCTTTTGGAAGCCCCCAGTTAACAAAAGCTCCATACGGTTTATAGTCTACAACTGTAAAGTAGCCAAACTCACCCAACTTAGCATAGGGCATTTTAGTAGTAGCTACTGGTCTGTCCTCAGAGTCCGTATAGACAAAAACCTCTATCTCTGCACCAATAGGCATCTCATTTTCCATAACATAGACATTAGGTAGGAGAACCTCTTCAAAATTGTCGGCTCTTAAGTAGAGTCCGTAGTCGGTATCACGCTCAACACGAAGGGTATTAAGCTCACCAATAGCAATGGTTAAATTCAAAATTACATACTCTTTAAGTGTTTAGCAAACTTCTCTGCATTTAAAAATCCAGAGAGTGTCTTTTCAGGAAGTGGATTATTCTCTTTATCAAAAAAGATAATATTTGGTGTTCCCCAAATATGATAGTACTTCATCAATGCTTTATCATCTGCTGTATTTTCACTAACATCAATGGTTATAAAGGTAAAACGCTCTAACTCTTTTTTAACAGCCTCATCTGGAAAAGTATCTCTCTCTAACTCATCACAAGAGGCACAAGACTTTTTTCTAAAATCAACCACAACAGGCTTTTTTGACGAAGCTACTTCTGCTTTAAGTCTAGCAATTGAGTACCCCAATCTTGATTTATCTTCTCCTGCCTCTTTTGTAGAGCTAACAGAGAGTACTTTTGTTGAAGTAAATTTCTCTAAAGGATTAAAAACAGACTTTGCACCAGATAAGTACCCAATAAATAGTAATGCTCCATAAATCAAAAAGATAAAGGCTAAAAGATTTAAAAGTTTTGCTATACCTTTTCTATTTGAGGAGTCATTAAATACTCCCATATAAAATGCTGTTCCCATAAAGAGAAGTGACCATAAGAGTATAGTTGTCTCAGCAGAGATAACTTTACCAAGCATAAAGATAGAGAGTCCTAACATTACCACACCAAAAGTTTGAGAGACTGCTGTCATCCACCCTCCTGGTCTTGGCATAAATTTACCAGCTCCAGCACCTACCAAAAGAAGAGGTAACCCCATTCCCATACTCATAGCAAAAAGTGCCAATCCACCTAAAAGAGCATCTCCTGTTTGAGAGATAAAGATAACAGCTCCAGCCAATGGAGGTGCTACACAAGGTCCAATAATAAAGGCTGACAAGAAGCCCATAATAGCTGTTCCAACAATTCCACTTCCTTGTGCATTATCACTTATAGAGTTTATTTTGGACTGCCACGATGATGGGAGTTGAATCTCATAGTAACCAAACAAAGAGAGTGCAAGAGCAAAGAACATTATAGCAAAACTAGTAAGTACCCAAGGGTTTTGCATTGCACCTTGAATATCTGCACCCAACATTCCCGAGATAACCCCTACTAATGTATAAGTAATTGCCATCGAGAGTACATAGACTAAGGAGACCATAAATCCTTTAAAAGCACTTGGTCTCTCATCTTCTGATTGTTGAGAGACAATAATAGATGATAAGATTGGAATCATAGGGAAAATACACGGTGTCAACGCTAAGAGAAGTCCCATAATGAGAAAGAGGAAAATAATAAAAAATGAACTCTCATGAATTAAAATATCAACAATTGCCATTGGATTGGCTTGGTTAAGTGCATTTTTAATCTTATCCCAAGTACTAGTAGGATTTGGATTACCTTTAAATTTAAATGTTCGACTTTGAGGATTGTAACAGATACCTTTGTCGGAACAACCAGAGAAGTTAATGGCTAAGGTATAGTCATCTGAAGTTACATCATATATCTCTTTTAGAGGAATTTTAAATAAAATCTCTTTCTCATAAACCATATCACCATTATGTTCATGTGCTTTAGGAAGTTTTACACTAAGCTCTTCTTTCTCAGGTGATATAACTAGAACTTTTAAAGTATCTGCAGTAATGTGAACCTTATCAGCTATAACAATTTTAGCTTCAATATTTTCACCTTTTTGAGTTGCTGTAACTTTAAACGCTTTATCAGCTGATAAGAAGTCACTTTTAACATTGCCAAATCCTGCATAAATAAATGTGGTAACAAGTAGGAGTAATTTTAAAAACTTCATTCTTCTTTTATCCCTTTTTTAATGTAAAGATAATACTATCATAAAACTAGTAATTAAGTATACACTGTTTTATGTTTACAATATGTGTATTACTATAGCAAAAATATATAAATAAGACTCTTTATTAGTTTAAAAATAGAGTAGTGAAAAAAGAAAAAAAGAAAAAAATGTTTTTTTTTGTTATTTTTTATTGAAAACTCCTATAATATAATACTTTTAAAGAACGTTAATTAATAAAAAAGAGGAAAAAATGTTTAAAAATCTTATAGAAAAAGCCCAAAAAGAGAATAAATGTATCTATCTCTCTATCGAATCAACAAGCTCATATTGGTCAAAAAAAATGGCTAAAGAGTGTGAAGAAAATAGTTCTGTTAGAGAACTCTTAAAAGAGCGTTTTATTTCAGTAAAAATAGATAAAAATGAACGTCCCGATATTGAAAGATATTACCAAAAAGTCTACTCTCTTATGAATCGACAGCTAGGAGGAACTCCCCTTACACTCTTTTTAACAGAAAACTTAGAACCTTTTTATGCTGCCTCCTACATCGCTCCTCATGCTGTAGAGCAACAACTTGGATTTGAAGAGTTACTTCGAGTTATCTCTAAAAAGTATATTACAGACTACAACACACTAAGTAAAAAGGGTCAAGAAGTTTTAGAATTTATAGAGCCTAAAGATGAACAGATTCAAGCTACAAAACTCAATCTAAATATTATGAAAACTATTGAGATACAGAGTCTAAAACTCTTAGACAAAAAGTATGGAGGTTTTACCAAAACCCCAAAATTCCATAATGTTACTCTCTTAGAACTGCTATTAGATGTCTATTTATTAGAAAAAAATCCGAACATCTTAAATGCTATTACACTCACCTTAGATAATATGGCTAATGGAGGATTTTACGACAGAGAAAATGGAGGATTTTATGTTTATGCTACTAAAGAGGATTGGAGTGAAGCATACGAGGTAAAAACAACTTATGACAATGCTCTTTTATCCTCTCTCTACCTTCGAGCCTATCAAATAACTCAAAATAGTCACTATAAAGAAATAGCACTTAAAACCATTGACTTTATGCTCAAGGAACGAGAAAACTCAAAACTCTTTAAACTAAAAGATGAGAAACAGCTCTGTTCATGGAACGCTTTAATGGTAAAAACCCTCTTTAAAGCAGGAGCCATTGATAAAAAATATCATATTTATGCCTTAGAGACTTTAGAATCACTTCTTTCCACTTTTTATCGTAATGGTATGCTTTATCATGTTGAAGAGATAAAAGCCTTTTTAGAAGACTATACAGAGTTAGGAGAGGCTCTTATTGTTGCTTATCAATACACCTTAGATGAGTCTTTTCTTATTATGGCAACTCAATTTGCAAATCTAATAGTAGAACACTACTACCAACATGCAAAGTGGATTTTTTCCACCAATGAGTTTAAAATTCGAGAGACTATTTATGATAGAACATTACCATCAAGTCTTAGCTCTGCCCTCTCTCTACTTTTAAGTATCTCCTCTTTAGTTGATGTAAACTATAAAAAGTTTGTCTTTAAGACACTAGAGCTACACTCATACAATCTTATGAGACAACCTCTCTCCTCTCCAAAATTAACACAAATGGTGTTACGTTATTTAAAAGATGATATTATTATTAAATCAAATATTAATTTGTTAAAAGAAAATATGGACAAACGAGAGAGAATTGGTTATCCTTATATACTATTTAAAAACAGTAATGATGATGCCTTTCAACTCTGTAATTCTCATAGTTGTTATGCTAGAGAACAAAGTTTTGATAAAGTTATATCTCATTTAGAAAGTATTGTATGAAATCATTAAAATATATTTTATCTTTTTCTATTCTATTTCTTCTCTCTTCTTGTATTTCAAATACTACAACAAGTAGTCCTAAAATAGAAGAGAGAGACCATAATAATTCCTATGCCTATTTAGGTGAGTTAACTCCTGCTCAAGAGATTGTAAAAAATGAGCTTATTGCCTATCTTAATGACCTTGAAAGTTTTAATGTTGATGCGATTGTCAATAAAACCTATCCTAAACTTTTTAATGTTATCAATGAACAACATTTTCGAGAATATATCTCAACTATGATGAACTCAAAAGATATTGTAGTTCAAAAATATGATACAAATATTACAAAAATCGGTAAAGTCAAGGCATTTTCTAATGGAACAAAGTTTTGCCAAGTTGACTACGATAGTGATGCAAAGATTTTGCTACTTAACAACAATCTTTATAAGACAGAGACTAGTATGAATTACCTATATGATGTGCTTATTCATAAATATGGAAGAGAAAATATAACTTTTAATATCAAAGAGCGTACCATAGAGATTAAAAGAGGAGAGAAGCTAATTCTTATTAAAGAGAAAGATAAACCGTGGAAATTTATTGGTGACAATCTTAACTATAGACGAATCTACTATAGTGTATTGCCACCTGAGGTTTTAAGTAATTTAGATAGATAAACTATTTTTATTTTACAGATGCCTCATACATCTTTACAGCTTTGTTCATATTTTTAAGTAAAGGCATATTCATCTCCTCTGCTTTTTTTAGTGAAGCATCAGATGTATCTGCTTTAACTACAATATCTTTATAATCAGACCAAAGCTTAGCCACAACACCTAATTGAGCTTTAATCTTCTCATCTTTACATTTATCAGTTAAATCTTTAAGTGTACTTTCAAAAAGTTCAGCTGTTTTTTTAGCATTTGCTTTATTAGCTTCAGCATCAATCCCATTTGCAACCAAAAGAAGCTCTTTTGTCATTTTTTGAGTTAGCATTCTTTGCTTACCTGCACGATTAATAGTACTCGCCATCTCTGGACTAAGTTTTGAACCACTTGCTTTTGCATACATCTGAACAGCTTGGTTCATATTTTTAAGTAGAGGTAGGTTCTCTTTTGCAATCGATTCAAGTGCTTTTTTATCAACTTTTCCACTTGCTATTACATCAATACTCTTTTTCATAGAAGCCCAAAGTTCAGATACTTTTTTAAGTTGAGCCAAAATATCCTTATCTGTTGTTTTTGGAAGATTTAACTCACT
>JALVEV010000108.1 GCA_027030605.1 Campylobacteraceae bacterium
AAGGGTGTCCTGTTTGTAATAACTCTGGCTATGTTGGACGAGAGATGATTTCAGAGGTATTACCTATTTCAGAGACACTATCGAGCATGATTGCATCGGGTGCTTCCAAAGAGGAGTTAACCAAACAGGCAGTTAAAGAGGGGTTTGTCTCTATGTTTCAAGATGGATTGAAAAAGGCTTTAGAGGGAAAAACAACCGTAAAAGAGATTATAAGGGTGGCACGTTCATAATGAAGTATTTTAATGTAACCGTACTCTCAAAGGGTCGAAAACGTTTTGAGATGGTCAAAGCAGAGCATAAGATGGCAGCTATTAAGATGGTAAAAAAAGCCAATCCTGGGCAGATGGTTCAAAAAGCAGAAGAGATACCTGCCCCAATGGGAGCTCAAATTGAAGAGATGTTAGGAGGTTTTAAAAAAGGGTTTGAAAAGAAGATTGACCTCAACTCAAAAATCTCCTCTATACGTCAAATTGCCGTTATGACCGATGCAGGGATTTCGATTCACGATGCCATTACCGAAGTAGGAAACAATATGGAGAACCCTAAACTAAAAGAGATTTACTTAAAAATTGGGAACGATATTAATGCAGGTAAATCTATAGCAGACTCTATCGACCCCTATAAAGAGGAGTTTGGACATGTTGCTATTGCTATGACTAAGCTTGGTGAGCAGACAGGTAATATCTCTGGGGCATACTCAAAGTTAGCTAATATTTTAGAAGATATTCGAGACAACCTCAAAAAGTTTAAAAAAGCGATTCGTACGCCACTTATTACCCTTGGAGCGATGGCAATTGCATTTACCATTATGATTATGGTAGTAGTTCCAAAGTTTAAAGAGATTTTTGAAAAGTTTGACCATGCTCTACCTCTTCCTACGCAGATACTTCTTTTTTTAGAGAACATATTTAACAACTATGGACTTTATGTCCTTGGAGGCCTAATAGCTATTGTCTATGGTCTATTGCACTACTATAAAAATGATGAAAAATTTAAATATAAAATTGATAAGCTCTTAGTTCATCCAAAATTTTATCTGATTCATAAAGTTATCTTTTTTGCGACTATGCATAAATATACTTTGGTCTTTTCAGAGTTGGTGAAGTCAGGAATTCCTGTCTCTGAAGCCCTAGATACAGCAGTTGGTATGGTAGATAACTCCTACATCAAAGATAAACTCTTAACAGTCAATGCTAACATTGCAAGAGGTATCTCACTCTCTGATGCATTTGAGCAGACAGAGCTGTTTGAAAATATGCTTCTACAGATGATACGAGCAGGAGAGCAGGGTGGTCAACTCGATGCCATGTTAGACAAGGTAACAGAGTATTACGATGCACGTTTCCAAGACCTTATTGATAACTTGGCTACCTATATTGAGCCTATTATGATGTTCTTTATTGCAGGGTTGGTTCTTTTAATGGCACTTGGAATCTTTATGCCTATGTGGGATTTAGGAAAAGCTGTGAAGTAGAATAGATTTTTAGTTCGATGTTACTTCATCGAACTCAGGTTTTAAACTAGAAATGAAGAGATAAAGCCAATAATACCACCAAAAACACCACCCCAAACAACAAGCCATCCTAAATGTGTATGTATAAGCTCATGTACTAAGTCACTAACCATACTAGGTGTTAAGTCGTTTAGACGATTTGTAATAAGTTCTTCAATGGTATTTAGAACGTCATCATTTAGAGAAGAGTTTTCTAAATGGTGGTTGATTTGTGCTTTGAAAGTATCAGAACTTACAATGCCAACTACAGCAGATTTTAGTTTGTTTGAAAATGGCTCTCTAAGGGGTTCTAATGCCTCTTCTCCTCCAAACATATTGAGCATATTTCCAAGTTTTGACTCCATGACACTTTGGCTAAGGGCATTGAAAGCAGGAGAGAAGTCAGCAGACTCAACCAAAGGAGCAAGGTCTATCTTTTTCTCTTCACCTTGAAAAAAAGCAGAGAGTTGCTCTTTTGTGAAGAACTGCTTCATAATCATATCTTTTATAGAGGCTTTAAAGCTCTCAAAGTTCTCCTCAATAACTCCTGAACCATAAAGAAGAGGGACTTTGTTAAAGAGCATAAAGATAGCGAGTTGGTTGGTAATGGCTCCTGAAAAAGCAAAGAGACCTGTGTAGAGAATAGGGTTAACACCCGAAGCCCAACCAACACCAATAAGTGCAACAGAGAGAACATCAGTCAAAGTCGATTTTGAAATATTCATCTATAACTCCAATATTTTCTCTTTTAGTTTATCAATTGAATGAATGGCATCTTCATAGTCTGAAAAGCCCCAATTTATCATAATATAGTCCATATTTAAGCTGTTAGCTGCCATCAGGTCTCGTTCACTGTCTCCTACAAATATGGCTTCCTCTGCCTTAACATTGGTATCTTTGAGATTCTTCTCTAACATATCTGGAGCAGGTTTTCCTCGTCCTACATCATCATAACAAGCAATACTTGAAAAGAACTCAAGAATCTTTAAGTGACTAAGTGACTCAAGTGTTGAACCACGATAGGCATTGGTAGCCACAGCAAGAGAGTAGCCTCTCTCTTTTAGCTCTTTGAGTAGCTCTTCGATACCATCATAGAGTTGTAACTCTTTTTCGTGATTGTTGGTGTAGTACTCAGAGAACCACTCCTCTTGTTGTGAAGAAAACTCCTCTGTCTCATAAAAAAAGAGGGCAGGGTTAAGCTCTGGGTCATTGACTTTAGTTAAGATAACCTCTTTTGTCAAAGGAGCCAAAGAGAGTTTAGAACGTACATAGTTAATGGCATTGACAATGGTAATAGAGCTGTCTACAAGCGTACCATCCATATCAAAAATGACTAGTTTTTTTACGCTTTTCATTAGTGTAAAACTCCTATTGGTTCTGCAAATTTTACTTTTTGGTTAATGGTAACCTTAGGAGTAAAAACCCCTTTTTGAGAGAAGAGTAGAATAGTAGAACCCATCTCAAACCATCCAAAGAGTTCACCTTTTTCTAAAGTTACATTCTCATATTCATAATGTTTTGGTTCTCTAATATCTGAGTTAGTCTTAATACGCTCTTCAAAAGTGATTATCATTTTTCCTACATTTAAAGCTCCTACTAATACCATTACAAAAGTATTTCCTTTTGTGTCTAAACACTCAAGAATAACACGTTCATTCTCTATAAAAAGCTCTTTTTTATTTCTTAGAAGTGGAAAATTAACAGGGTAGAGTTTTCCTGGAATGTGGGTTATAGACTTAATAGTTAAGGTATCAGGGGTATGATAACGGTGGTAATCTTTAGGTGAGAGATAGAGGTTTACAAATTGTCCACCATCTACAGCTTTAGAAGCCTCTTGATGATAAGAGCCAAAGAGTTTATCAATATTGTACTCCATACCTTTAATCTGATAGGCTTTCCCCTCTTTAATCTCACCATAGTCGGTAACTAGAGCATCAACAGGTGAAATCATAATCTTTTCATCTGCAATAATCTCTCGTGGAGTAACAAAGGCTCTTGTAAAAAGTTTGTTAAGGGTTAAGTAGGAAGAGGGATTTTCAAATTCACTCATGTCTAAGCCCATAAGTTTAACATACCCATGGTTGATGAGTTGTTGAATAGGTCGTGGAAATTGTTTTGAAGCAAAATGCCCAAAAGCATTAGAGATAATGGAAGTATAGTGTTTTTTCATGTAAGTTTATATTCCTTATGATAATTGGCGATATTATAGCAGTTTATATTTTAGAATTTTGTATTAAAATTGGGCTAAACTCTTTATCATTTTTTTCTAACACGCTATAATAACATTAAAAATGGGATATTTTATATGAAACAACTAGTTATATTTTTTATGTTACTCCTCTATTCACCTCTTTTTGCAGATATTGTAGATATAAAAGCCGACCATTTCTATGCAAATAATATTAACCATGAAGCATTCTTTGAGGGAGGTGCAAAGATTAAACAGGGGAGCAATGAAATAAATGCTTCAAAAGTAACTGTTTTTTTTAATGAGCAAAAAAAAGCCTTAAAGTATGAAGCCCAAGGAGCTGTTAAATTTGATTTAACTGAAAAAGGGATTCATTATAGAGGAGTCTCTAATAAGATTATCTATGCACCATCAAGTTCAAAATATTATTTTATAGGAGATGTGACATTGATTGATTTAACCAATAATAGAACAATAAAGGCAGATAAAGTCTCTTTAGATTTAAAGACAGGTCTAGCCGATATTAAAGGAAGTTCAAAAAAACCTGTACATTTTAGATTTGAAATTGAGGATAGAAAATAATGGCAACACCTAGACTTGTAGATGCTCACTTTATGAAGTCAGCTCAGGCATTGGGCGATTCAGTAGACGATACTGTAAGTGAAGTGGTCTTTTTAGGACGTTCCAATGTAGGAAAAAGCTCTACTATTAATGGTTTAACTTCTCGTAAAAATTTGGCAAAATCTTCAGCGACACCAGGTAAGACTCAGTTGATTAACTTTTTTGATATTCGCTATATTTATGATGAAAAAGATTGGAATATTCGTTTTGTTGATTTACCTGGTTTTGGTTATGCAAAAGTCTCAAAAGAGCTTAAAGGAGTTTGGCAAAAAAATTTGGTTGAGTTTATAAAACATCGAGTCTCTATTCGTGTTTTTATTCACCTTCGTGATGCACGTCATCCTAATGCTCAGATAGATAAAGATGTTGATGAGTATGTTAAGAAGTTTATTCGTGGTGACCAACTCTATTTAAATGTTTTTACAAAAATAGACAAGTTAAATATGAAAGAGAAAACAGCACTTAAGAGAAAATTTCCTGAGGCTATTACTATCTCAAACTCTAAAAGGATTGGTTATGAACGTATTCATCAAAAAATTTTTGAACATATCTTTGGGGTTAATGAATGGTCAAATTAGTTAAAGCAACACTTTTAGATATTCCTTTCATGCAAGAAATGGTAGAACAAGAGGTAAAAGATGGGATTATTTTAGAGCGTAATGAAGATGAGGTTGCAACAAATATCCGTTCCTATGTTTTAGCAAAGATAGATGATGAATTAGTAGGTTATGCAGCATTGCATATTCACTCTTCACGTTTAGCTGAAATTCGTTCTTTAATTGTTTCAGAAAAGTATAGAGGGGAGAGTATAGGAAAAAAGATAGTTGAGTTTACTTTAAAAGAGGCAGAACAGTTAGGTGTTAGAGAAGAGGTATTGGTTTTAACTTATCTACCAGAGTTTTTTAAAAAAATGAATTTTATAGAGATTGCGAAAGAGAGTATCCCTGAACATAAAATTTGGACAGACTGTATTAAGTGTATCCATTTTCCTATTTGTAATGAAGTCTCTTTAGTATACAAATTAGTAGGATAGAGATAAAATGGCACTAAGCAACTATAAAAAATTTGATGATGAAAAAAGTTTAAATTTTGTTCAAAAGTTACTACTCTTCTTTTTTGTCTTTTTCTATCCTATGCTTGTCTCAATGTATACGATATTACCACCTTTAATTGGTTTAGCTGGATATCTTTTTATTGTTAATATAAAGAGTAAAAAAATCTACTCAATAAGTGCATTATTCTATTTAATCAATTTAGATTTAAACTTAACACTCCCACTCTTCTTTTCAATAGCGATTTCTGTTTTGATTTTAATGTTTATCTATGAACCTTTAAAGCGTTTGGTTCGTTGTCAGGTCTGTCTGCTTTTTGTACTTATTGTACTTATTGACCTCACATATTATATGACTCTTTTTGTTTATGATTTTATCTTTAATGCTTCAACAGTTGTTGGAGATATGTTATTGGTTTATTATATTGTTATAGATATTTTACTTGGGATGATGCTGTGAGATTTGTTATTGTTATTACTGTATTTGTACTCTTTTGGATTTTATTGATTTCTCGTATTTATCAAATTAGTATTAAAACTAACTACTACTACGACCATTTAGCAAAGATGAATATTGAACGAAAGTACTATATTAAACCTGTTAGGGGTGAGATTTTAGATAGAGAAGGAAAACTTTTAGCTGTTAATGATATTGGTTTTTCAATTAAATTAAAAGCTCATCTCTCTCAACATACTAACGAAAAGATGGAGTCTACTAAGGAGTATATTAGTGAGCTATTCCCCGATATCAATCAGACTCAATTAAGTCGAGCTATTGCACATACAAAAAATGAGTTTGGTAGAAGAATTTTACGAGTCGTTAAACGATTTCCAGATATTAATCAGACAAAACTTTTTAAAGGTTATCTTACTGAAGAGCTTGAAAAAAATCTTAACATTATTATACAAGAGTTTCCTGATTTATCCAAAGAGAAGCTAACCTTAAATTATATAAGTAAAGATTCTCCGTATAACCATCGGTTTATTCCTATTGTTGATTTTATTCCCTATAAAGGCATGATAGGCTCATATCCTAAATTAAGTATTAATAAAGACCTTAAAATTGAATCGGAGACTAAACGAATGTATCCTGCTGGGGCATTAGCAACACATATTGTTGGGTATGTTGGTCGTTCAAATAAAAAAGATAATGCAAAAGACCCTGTTGTTGCACGGGTTGGAGTACTTGGTAAATCAGGTCTTGAGAAACAATACAATAGTATCTTACAAGGTAAACTCGGATACAGACTTGTACAAGTATCTGCAACAAATAAAGAGGTCGCACAGATAGAAGAGGTTGAACCAGTGGATAATCAAAACTTGGTTTTAAATATTGATTTACGACTACAAAAACGGATTAATGACCTCTTTGAAGGGCAATCTGGTGTAGCTGTTGTTATGAATGTTAATGGTGATATTTTAGCTGCGGTCTCTTATCCTTCTTATGACCCTAATCTATTTGTTGGAGGAATCTCTTCCAAAGATTGGCAAGAGTTAATTAATGATTTAAATCATCCTTTTACTAATAAAATTATTTCAGGACTCTATCCTCCTGGGTCAACAATTAAGATGGGAATGGCACTCTCTTATTCAAAAGCTGGAACAGCTGTTAATCGTTCAGAGTTTTGTAAAGGGTATATTACTTTAGGAAAGAGTAAACATAAGTTTCGATGTTGGTCTCACTATGGGCATGGTCAAGTTGGATTACGTAAAGCAATTAGGGAGAGTTGTGATGTCTATTTTTATAATAAGGCATTAGATACAGGTATTAACAATATGGCAAAATCTCTCAGAAAAATGGGCTTAGGTGTTAAAACGGGAGTTGATTTACCTCATGAAAAAGCAGGAGTTATTCCAGATAAAGCATGGAAGATGAGACGCTATAAACAGCCATGGTATAGAGGTGAAACTGTTATTTCAGCAATTGGGCAAGGATATAACTTAGTAACACCATTACAGGTGGCAAGATATACAGCATTTTTAGCTACAGAGCATCTACCTACACCTCATTTTGTTCATGATATTGCAGGAAAAATAGTCAAACCAGAGTATAAAGAGTTTGAAGTTAACCATCAAGATTTAAATACGATTCGGATGGGTATGTATGATGTTTGTAACTCTCCACGTGGTACAGCAAGACGGGCAATGTCTCATCTTCCTATTGTTGTTGCAGGAAAGACAGGTACTTCTCAAGTTGTCTCGATTCCTCAAGGTGAAAAGAAGAGAATGAAAGAGTCTCAACTAGACTACTATAGTCGTTCTCATGCATGGTTGACAACCTACGCTCCTTTTAAAGACCCAAAATATGTAGTAACTGTTTTAGTAGAGCATGGAGGACATGGAGGAAGTGCCTCTGGACCAATTGCTGCAGAGATTTATAGGTGGATGGCAAATGAGGGCTACTTTGGTAAAAAATTTAAAGGTAAAATACGATTGAGGAATCTTAAAAAAGAGAAAGAAGCAAAAAAGAAAAAAAAGGCTAAAAAACATGGATAATACAATTTTATATATCATTGGTGCAATTGTAGGAGTTATATTCTTTTTAAATATTATAAAAATTTTTATTAATATCTTTACACGACCAAAAGTAAAAAAAGAGGAGCTTAACTCACTTCAAAAAGAGATTCGAGAAGAGGTTAATGAGATAGTTAAACCCAATTTAACTTCACTAGAGGGAATGTATGAAAAGAGTAATTCAGATGCCTCCTCTTTTTCAAGCTTTGTCTTTTCTGTTGTAAAAGATAAGTTTTCTAAATATTTAGAGAAAGATGAAGCATTAGTAGAGTCAGAAATCTGTAAATGTTGTAGTGATTATGAGGGTGCAGAGTGTAAAGAGAGTTTCTGTCTGGAGGGTTCTGGAATCTCTTGTCCTAATAGTTAACAGTATAAAGCTTAAACTTTTCAGACCGTTTTTATTCTAATTTAGCTAAAATCAGCCCCAAAATTACAAGACGATTGGAGCTGAATTCATGAAGATGAGCGGTGCACAAATGGTTTGTGAAGCACTGATAGCCGAGGGTGTAAAAACCGTTTTTGGTTACCCTGGTGGTGCTATCATGAACGTATATGATGAAATATATAAACAAGATGGCTTTGAGCATATCTTAAATAGGCATGAACAAGCTGCTGTTCATGCAGCAGATGGTTATGCACGAGCTAGTGGTGAGGTTGGTGTAGCTATGGTTACCTCTGGACCTGGTTTTACCAATGCTGTAACAGGTTTAGCAACTGCATATATGGATTCAATTCCAATGGTCGTTATCTCTGGGCAAGTGCCTCTGTCACTTATTGGTACAGATGGATTTCAAGAGATAGATGCTATTGGTATCTCTCGACCTTGTACAAAACATAACTTTTTAGTGCGTGAGTTGTCAGATTTACCACGTATTTTAAAAGAGGCTTTTCATATTGCTCGTTCTGGAAGACCAGGTCCAGTTTTAGTTGATATTCCTAAAGATATAACTGCTGAAATAGGTGAGTTTGTTTATCCTGATTCGGTTAATATTCCTAGTTATAGTCCTACACTCAAGGGAAATAAAAGACAAATTGAAAAAGCGATAGAGGCTATTGTTAAAGCAAAAAAACCACTTATCTATATTGGTGGTGGAGCAGTTCTCTCTAATGCAAGTGATTTAATTCGTGAATTTGCAGAGATTACACAAATACCAGCTGTTGAGACTCTGATGGCACGAGGGGTAATGGGTGCAAAGAATCCTCTACTCTTAGGAATGCTTGGAATGCATGGTAATTATGCTTCAAATATGGCAATGTCAGAGACAGACTTAATCATCTCTTTGGGTGCTAGATTTGATGACAGGGTAACGGGTAAACTCTCAGAGTTTGCAAAATATGCAAAAGTTATTCATATTGATATAGACCCTGCAAACATTGGAAAACTAGTTAATGTTGATTATCCAATTGTTGGAGATGTAAGTGAAGTTCTTGAAAAGCTTATTTCTGGAATTAAAGGACAAGTAGATGCTGAAGCATATAATGACTGGAGAGAAGTTTTAGAACGTTATGATGCACTACATCCTCAAGCGTATGAAGATTCTGATGAAGTGATTAAACCACAATGGGTAATTGAGCGTATTGGTGAGTCTATTGGTGAAGAGGCTATTATTACTTCGGATGTTGGTCAACACCAAATGTGGGCTGCTCAACACTATCCATTTGACAGACCAAGACAGTGGATTAACTCTGGTGGTTTAGGAACCATGGGATTTGGTTTCCCTGCTGCATTGGGAGCGAAAAAGGCTTTTCCTAATAAGAGAGTTATTAATATTACAGGTGATGGTTCTATTTTAATGAATATACAAGAGTTGGTAACAGCTGCTGAGTATAAGATACCTGTTATTAATATTATTTTAAATAACCACTTTTTAGGAATGGTTCGACAGTGGCAGACTTTTTTCTATGAAGAGCGTTACTCTGAGACAGATTTAAGCTTTCAGCCAAACTTTAAAGCACTTACAGAGGCTTGTGGTGGAGTTGGTTATGATGTTACGACCAAAGAGGAGTTTGATACAGCACTTAAAGATGCTATTGAACAAGATAAAGTAGCTATTATCAATGTTCAGGTTGCTCGTTTTGAAAATGTCTATCCAATGGTACCTGCAAATGGGGCTTTATATAATATGATGTTAGCTCCTAAACAAATAGAAGCAAAGGAGACAAAGTAATGAGTGCAGTAAGAAGAGTAATCTCCGTTTTAGTAGAAAATGAGAGTTCTGTACTTTCAAGAATCTCTGGACTTTTTGCTGGGCGTGGATACAATATTGAGACATTAACTGTTGCACCAATTCCTGACTCTAATCGTTCACATATAACCATTGCAACAAAGGGTGATGCAAAGACCTTAGAGCAGATTACAAAGCAGTTACATAAGCTTATACCTGTCTATAAAGTTATTGAACATAATGAGATGGTTGAAAAGGAGATGGTGCTTATTAAATTTCCTATTGAGCAGAATTTAGCTGATATTCAAGTTCTTTGTGGTGCTTATAATGGAGGTATTGTTAATGTTGGAGAAGAGATGATTATTGGTATGGTTGCAGATGAGCCATGTCGCGTAAAACATTTTATAGAAGCATCAAAAAGATACAATCCAATGGAAGTTGTACGAGGTGGTGTTGTTGCCATTGAGAGATAATTATGAAATTAACTCAACTATCTAAAGAGATTGGTCTTGAATTTTCAGGAGATGATGTAGAGATAAGAGGGCTTCATACACTAAATGAAGCAGACTCATCTCATCTCTCCTTTTTTAATGATAAGAAGTATCTTAAAGAGCTTCCCAAGACAAAAGCTGCAGCTGTTCTCATAGAGGAGCAGTATACTGAACTGTTACCCGAAGGGGTAATTGCTCTAATAACCGATGAACCATATCTTAAGTTAGCTCTAGCTTCAAAACTTTTTGCCTATAAAATAGGTACTGAGTCAGGAGAGATTACTCATGGTGAAAATTGTGATATAGACCCAAAAGCCTCTTTTGGAAAAGGTGTAGTATTGGGTGACAATGTAATCATTATGGCAGGAGCTTATATTGGAGACAATGTAGAAATTGGCTCAAATACACTTATCTACCCAAATGTAAGTATCTATCATCACTCTAAAATAGGTAAAAATTGTATTATACACTCTGGTGCAGTGATAGGTTCAGATGGTTATGGTTTTGCCCATACTAAAACAGGTGAGCATGTCAAAATTTATCAAAATGGTAATACTGTGTTAGAAGATGATGTAGAGATAGGTGCTAACTCTACAATAGATAGAGCAGTATTTGGAACAACCTATATTAGAAAGGGTACTAAACTAGATAACCTTATTCAGATAGGGCATAACTGTGATATTGGTGAGTACTCACTTATGGCAGGTCAATCAGGAATTGCAGGTTCAACGAAGACAGGTCGGAATTTAGTTGTAGGTGGACAATCAGCTATTAGTGGACATTTAGAGCTTGGAGACTTTGTCAAGGTTGCAGCAAAGAGTGGAGTAACAAAACCACTTAAAGGTGGAAAAACCTATGCAGGTTTCCCTGCCATAGAGCATAGAGATTGGCTACGTCAGCAGGTTAAATTAGCCTCTTTGCTAAAGAGATAAATTTTTAAATTATGTAAAGATTCATAAACTATAATTATGCTACAACCATGGATTACTAAGAGGAAGATTTATATTGAAAATATCAGAAAAAAAAGCACATAAAAGAGAATCTATCATACAAACAGCACTTCAACTCTTTGCTACACAAGGGTTTCATAAGACAACCATACCTGATATTGCAAAAAAACTAAAGATGTCAGTAGGAAATCTCTATAACTACTTTGCATCTAAAGAGAAGATATATCAGATGATAGTAAAACAATGGTTAAGGTATTAGATAACCTCAAAGGGAAGTTCAACCTTGATAAAGTAGTCATTGTAGCTGATAGAGGAGATAATGTAAAAGAAAATAAAAATTAATTAGCAATATGCCACCAAAGTAGCAAAGTAAAAAAATATCTTACTGTATAATTCTTCTAAAAATCAAAGGATTTATAATATCTATGAATAAAATCAACGAAATAAAAGAAGAAGTAAAAAAGATTATAGTAGGACAAGAAGAGCTTGT